>DATATI010000040.1 GCA_036268875.1 Polyangia bacterium
CGGTGCGCCGGACGGTGGACACCCCCAGCACGCCGGCAACGGCTTCCTGATGCGCCGCGGCTTCACGCTGGTGTGGATCGGCTGGCAGGGTGACGTGCCGCCTGGCGCCGATCGGCTGACTGCGCGCTTTCCTACCATTCCGCCGCGTTACCGGCATGGTGCGCGAGGAGTTCATCGCCGAGGCCACCGGGCTGCTCGGCGACAGCAATATCCACGAACTGTCTGAGGAGCGCTTCGTCGGCACGCTGGTCTATCCGGTTGCCGACCCTGCCGGTGCGACGCTGACGGTGCGGGAGCGCGAGGCCGATCCTCGCGTCACGCCGCCCGGCCTCGCGTGGCGTCTGGTCGACGACCGCCATGTCGAGATCACGCGGCCGACTGCGCCGGGCTTCGATCACGGCGCGATCTTCGAGTTCATCTACCGCGCGCGCGATCCGATCGTCATGGGCATCGGCTTCGCCGCGATCCGCGACATCGTCTCGTTCCTGCGGCATGCGACGAAGGACAATCCGCTGGCGCCACAGGAGCGGCCTTGCATCCGCCATGCGCTGGGTTTCGGCATCTCGCAGAGCGGCCGCCTGCTTCGCGACCTGGTGCATCTTGGTTTCAACCAGGATCTGGCCGGGCGCCAGGTGTTCGACGGCATCCTTCCCGTCGTGGCGGGATCGCGCCGCACCTGCATTAACTGGCAATTTGCGCAGGCGGGGCGCTATTCGCGCCAGCATGAGGACCACTCTTACGGCGATGACCAGTTCCCGTTCAGCTATCCGACGCTGACCGATCCGATCAGCGGCCGGAGCGGCGGCATCCTGCAGCGCGCCCGTCATGCTGGCGTGTGCCCGAAGGTGCTGCATCTCGATACCGAAAGCGACTTCTGGCAGGCGCGCAGTTCGCTCATAGCGACCGATACGAGCGGCGGCGACATCGCCATGCCGGACGAGGTGCGGGTCTATACGGTGAGCGGTGTGTCGCATGCGCCGTTTCGGCCCCTGACCAAGCCAGTCATGCAGCTTCCCGGCAATCGGCTCGGTTACGGCGCGTTCATGCGTGCGCTGCTGGTGGCGCTGTTTGAGTGGGTGGAGCGCGGCACCGCACCACCGGACAGCTGCTTCCCGTCGCGCGCCGCCGGCACGCTGGTGCCGCTCGCAGAGGCCCGCCGGACATTCCCCTGGCTGGCAGAAGTGAAATACCCGAACGTCCTGAACGAGCTGCGGCTGCGAGACCACTCGGTTGAACCACCAATCGAGAGCACGGCTTACCCGGTGTTCGTGCAATCGACGGATGCCGACGGCAACGCCCTCGGGGGCATCCGCCACCCGTTGCTCGCGGCACCATTAGGCACGCATGCCGGCTGGTCAGTGCGCGCGAAGGGCTATGGCGAGGGTGACCTATTCACGATTCAGGGGTCGATGATCCCGTTCGCGCAGACCGAAGGCGAGAGGCTGCGGGCCGACGATCCGCGGCCTTCCCTCGAAGCGCGCTACGCATCGCGTGATGCTTGGGCCGCGCGGCTGGCCGAGGCCGTGGATCGACTGGTCGCCGAGCGGCTGCTGCTGGCCGAAGATGGCGACCGGCTGGCGACGGCAGCGCGCGAGTCGTGGGACGTTTACCAAGAGCTGTAGAAGGCGGCGCGGAAACCGTCGGACTTGGCCCTCATTCGGAGCCTTCCTGGCAGATAAGCGCGCATCGCCAGATCTCCGATGAGTCAATGCCAAACGATGAGCCTGCATCACTCAGGGGCCGCCGCGCCGATTTCGCAGCAGAGCCGGTGACGGCCGGTCGTCTAGGATCGCCCGGCGTACCGCCGGATCGCGGAGGCGGCAAAGGCGCTCCGACAACGGCAAGGCCTCGAATGGTTTGTAGCGTTCGCGGACGGCGAACGGATCGAGCGAGGTCGCGATCCGCGCATTCCCCGGCAGATAGGCGAGCGGTATGTCATCGACCTCGATGACAGTGATCGTGGCGCGGTCGGCGCCGGCTTCGGTGGCACGGGCGATGGCCTGGGCTTAGGCGGCGGCGATCGCGTCGGTCTTCATCCGGTCGACCGCGTCCTCGATCATCGCCCGGGCGCGGTCGAGCACCGCGGCGGCCAGGGCGGGCGGCACTTTGCAGAGCGGGGCGCTCAAGCGATCGAGATGGTATTTTGACGATTGCGAAAGCGGGCTTTCAACCGATTTGGTAGCCGTTGGGAGTCGCAGATCGAGCTTACGCAGTGGTTCCGGTGACCGGATGCGTTGACGACGGGCATGTGATCCCTTGTTCTGTCGCCGCGAGGTCGACCGGGCTCAACTGAAGGCGAGGATAAGGGGCCCCGGGGACTGAGTCCGATGCATGTGTTGATTTGCGGGGGTGGGGTGATCGGCGCCTCAGTCGCCTATTTCCTAACCTGTCGCGGGGTCAAGGCCACCGTGATCGAAAGCACCGGCCTTGCTTGCGCGGCCTCCGGGAAGTCGGGCGGTTTTTTGGCAAGGGACTGGTGCGACGGCTCGCCGCTGGCGCCGTTAGCGCGGCGCAGCTTTGCGCTGCACGCCGAGCTGGCGGAGAAGATTGCCGGCGATTGGGGATATCGCCGGCTCGATACATATGGGGGTTTTGCCGGGGTTTCGCGCCATCGCGGCACTTATGCGCTAAGCTGGTTGTCCGATGCCGTAACGGTCACTCAGGCCCTGGGTTCGCCCGAGACCACCGCGCAAGTCCATCCGGGCCTATTCACCACCGCGATGATGCGTGCCGCCGAGGCGCAAGGTGCGGAATTGCGGCACGGCCGGGTTAGCGGGATCATTAAGCGCGAGGGCCGCGCGACGGGTGTCGAGGTCGATGGCGCCGTGATCGAAGGCGATGCGATCGTTATTGCGATGGGGCCATGGTCGATCCTGGCCGCCTCATGGATGCCGCTGCCGCCAGTATTCGGG
>DATATI010000041.1 GCA_036268875.1 Polyangia bacterium
CGCCATCTTTCGGCCTGCCGCGAGGTATTCGCTCACTACCCGTTCGATCTGTTTGCCAAGGTCTTCGCTGCTCGTGATCGTCATGCGATCCAATTCGCATAACCACCGGCGGCGCTCAACCACACCCCTGAACGGTTACGAAAACGCGGTCAGCGCCGCCACCGGCACGCTGCCGCCGCGCGCCGCCGGCAGGGCGCGGATCTTGCGAATCAGCGCGTATCCGTTTTCGCCGGGCATTCAGATATCGGCGATCAGCACGTCGGGAATCTCCTACGGCGAAGACCGCCTCACCAAGGGCGACGCTCCCGGCCTCGCGCACGCGCGCATGACAGATTTCCAGCGTGGAGCGAGCATCTGTCGCGTATCGTCGTCGTCGTCGACCACCACCACCCGCAGCCCGGCCAGCGATGGCGGCGCTTCCATGGTGGTTTTGTAACCTTCCGAAGGAGGGCGTCCTGACAGCGCGGCCAACTTGAGTTGTCGACGGAGAATGGCGGATCTCCGTCAGCTGGGCTGGCGCCACTTGTGCGGCAGAAGGTCGTCGAGTGCGTATACGGAATGGGAGGCGGCCGAGGATATCTTGAGATATTGCCGACCAATCCGGCGCAGACGCCACCGCCGCTGGATGAATCGCGCTGGGAGATGTTGTACATGAAATCGCCTCGGGGGATGCCGTCGTGAAGAACCTGTATGGCGTCGGCTACGGGACGCGCATCGAACTGGGGCGGATCTTTCACATCGGCGCGGGCGGCCACTGGGGCCGGGGCCTGGGCCTGGCTTATGCGGGGCTGCCGTCGGACGCGGTCTACGACGCCAGTGACAGCCTTCGCTTTACCAACGGCTATTTCGTCATGGGGCAGGTGGTGCTGGGACCGTTCGATCTGAACGGTGGCTACGGCCGCACCAATGTCACGATGACCACGACCGACCTGACTTCCGACTCCAACAATGCCTCCGGCGATCCGACGTACAGCTGGATCAAGAGCCAGACCGGAATCTCGGGCGCGATCGTTTTTCACGCCCGAGATTGGCTGCACTTTGACTTCGACGTCTTTCACGCCGATTCCCAGTGGGACCTGGGCGAGCGGCAGCAGATCAACTTCTACAACGCCGGAACGACCATCACCTGGTAACGACGTCCGTCCCGGTCAGGGCCTTGCCGCGCACTTTGGTTTCTTGCCGGGCGCGTTCTTGTACGCTTCGTTGATGTCCACCCAATAGGGGTGCTGACAGATAAAGTCGGCGATGTCGTTGGCGCCGACAAAATAAATCGGCGTCTTCACCCAGGGCAACTTGGCGGCGCCATTGTTGATGGTGTCGTTGGCACCGATGTCCTGACAGCGAGCCAGGGCAATGGCTGCCTTGGCGCCGCTTTCGCCCATCTTGTCGGGCGCTGGCCACACGCTGCCGAACATCCGACCTTCGATGATGGCCTGGATGGCCGCCAGCTCCATGTCCTGGCCGGTGACGGGAATCGATCCCGGCTTCAATCCGGCGCCCTTGATGGCTTGCATCACGCCCAACGATTCGCCGTCGTAAGAGACCAGGAACGCGTCGACCTTGTTGTTGGTCAACGTCAGGGCGTTTTCAGCGAAGGCCTGGGCCGGCTCCGTCTTCCACCCCTTCGCCAGCTGATCGAGGACGATCTTGATCTGGCCGGCCTTGACCAGCTTGTCGAGCACCGCGTGATAACCCTGTTGCATCTCGGTGGCGCCGGTCTGTCCCGGATCGCCGCCGATCAAGGCGTAGTTGCCCTTGGGCACCTTCTTGATCATCGCGTTGGCCGCCACCACGCCGCCCTCGCGGTTGTCGCGTCCGATGAAAGCGTCGTGCTTCGCGCCCAGGATGAGGTCGTTGTATGAAGCCAGCGGCACGCCCGCCGCGGCGGCTTTCTTGGCGATCGCCGCCGCCACGTGAAAGTCGACGGGATTGATAACGATTACGTCCACCCCCTGGGTCAGGACGTTCTCTGCCTGCGAGACCTGGTTCAGGGCATCGTTCTCGGCCGATTGGGTGATCACCTTGTAGCCGGCGGCTTCGGCGGTCTTCACGAAGAACGGCATGTCGGCGTGCAAGTACCGATAGGCCGTCGACTGCTTCATCAGAAATGCGATCTTCTTGGTCTTGCCGGGGACGCACGCCTTCTTGTCGGCGGCAAACACGGGACCGGCCGTGACGGCGATGCTGGCGACCACTGTGGCCAGACCAACCAAGGTCGTGGCCGTCCATCGTGACTTCGAGGGGAGATTTCGCGGCATGGATCGTTCCTTTCGGGGAGGGCGCATCCGAAGCGCTCCGGAAAGCGATCCTTACACCGGGCAAGTTGTTACCGGTATCAAAAGAATCGCGGGCGGCCTGCGCCAGCACGACCACCGTTCCGCTACGGCTTCTTGGCCGGCGCGCAGGGCAGGACGTTGGCCCAGTCACCCCAGCTGACATCGCCCGACGATTTCGTCGCCGCGTCCAGATAGCGAACGCCGCCAAAATCCTGGTAGTGCAGCCAGGTCTTGAAGCCTTCGTCGCTGGGCGGCGAGGCGGTGATCCCGCACTTGGTGGTGGCGTTGGCCGGCTTCTTCACCAGCGCCTCGGTCAGCACGCGCCCCACCAGCTTGCCATGGTTTTTCACCGACAACCCCAGCAGCTTTGCCAGCGTCACGGGGAGATCGGCGTTGCTGACCGGAGCGCGATCAATGAACGCGGTTTTGAAGTCGGGGCCGATGGCGGCCATGTTATTGAACGTGTCGCCGCGCCCGAAGCTGCCGTGCATGCCTTGTCCTTGCTGCAGGGTCGCGTCGGCGATCTCAACGGCGGTGTTCACCGGATCGGCGTCGCTGGTGGCGAAGGTCTTGAACGCCACGACAATCGACGGCCTCGGGGTGTGCGCCGAACCGAGCAGCTTGATCGCGCTCAGGGGCAGGGAGCCCGGCACTTTTCCCGCGGCGTCATTGACGAACAACCCGCCGACGTAGTCCTGGCGAATCAGGAACGCGGCCAGGTCCCGCACGGTGGCGGTGTCGTTCTGGGCCACGTACACCAGATCCGATCCGCCGTTGGCGGCGACGATGACCTTGGCGTCGCTGGGCGCTTTGATGGCGCCGGAGCCGCCGAGCAGGCCGTTACCCAGTTTCGGACGCACCACCTTGGTGGCGCTGGGGCGTTCCGCGGTCCAGTCGACGGGGGCGTAGACCTTCACGCCGGCCTCGCCGGCGATCTGCGTGTCGGGATCGAACAACGGCAGCTTCAAATGTACGGCCAGATCAATGGCCAGGAAACCCGGCGGCAGAAAGCCGGGCTTGACGTCGGGTTTTCCCTCGGCGTCCTTGTAGACGAACTTGGCGGCGCCGCAGGCGGTGGCGGTGCCGGCGGCATCGACGTCATGCCGGCTGATGGTTGAAAAGCCGTGGTCGGCGGTGATCACCACGTCGGTGTCGGCGGCCAGTTTGGGGGTGGCATCGAGGAAATCGAGGATCTGTTTTAGATTTCCGTCGACGTTCTTGACCGCCAGCTTGGTGGTGGGGCCGTTGATGCCGGGGACCACCGTCTGCAGGCTGTCGCCCTGGTTGTGCTGCGTGCCGTCCGGATCGCGGGACCAGAACACCACCGCGAACGGCTTCCCGTCGCTGGCAAAACGGGGCAGGATCACCTTGGTCAACGCGTCGGCAAAGTATTGTTGCTGCGTGACGTTCGCCGCGGTGGTGCCGGCCACCGTGCTGTTGCCCGGGAACCCGTTGTCGCCGGGCGACTTCGCGGCGGCGCCGTTGCTGCGGTTCGGCGCCTTGGCGGCCAGGCCGGCCGCGGCCAGCGCCTGGGCGACGGCTGGCGACAGCGGCACGCCGGTGGGATCGCCGGTGCGATCATCAAGGACAATGGTGTGCGGGACCGGCACGGCGCCGTTCTTGGGATTTCCTTCCGTCACGTCTTGCAGCAGCGTCGGTCCCAGCTTTCCCACGGCGGCGGTGTTGAATCCCTTCGCCCGGGCCAAGGCCAGCAGCGAGTCTTCGCCGAGAAAATTCTCGCCCGGGAAATGCTCGTCGATGTCGCCCAGGATCTGATCGTCTTCAATGAACGGCGTCACAGTTCGCGGCGCCACTCCGGTGAAGCTGCCTTTATCGAAGACCGGAAAGCCGGTGGAGATCAGATTGCCGAACGCGCCGGTGTCGCCCAGCAGGTGCCCGGTGGCCAGCGCCGATCCGTTGGGCATGGTGAACGTCGGGTACAAGGCGTGGCTGTTGGCGAAGAAGACGCCTTTTTCGCGCACGCGCATCAGCGTCGGGGCCAGGTCGGCGGTGA
This sequence comes from Polyangia bacterium, assembly GCA_036268875.1. Lineage (GTDB taxonomy): Bacteria > Myxococcota_A > Polyangia > Fen-1088 > Fen-1088 > DATKEU01. The sequence continues at coordinate 4,291 of DATATI010000041.1, forward strand.
TCGCGCCGGGGCGTAGGCCGTCGGCGACGAAGAGGATCACGTTGCGAGCCTGCAAGGGGGAAGACGGCAACGCCAGGCCAGCAAGAACCAGCGCGCCCGCGATTGTTTTGTAGCAGCAAGGGATAGACATGGGCGGGACCGTACAACATCAAAGTCGCGTCCTCTGTCAGCCCTGCGGGTGTTGGGCGATTTGTTGCCGAGACGTTACCGACGTGACACAGAGCCGGCGGGCGGAGTCTTCCGAAGCAGTATTCTGGTTCGGCAGCGAGGACGCGAAAGTGTTGGAAAAACACCACGGCGTTTTCACCGGCCTGCCACGGCGTTGTTTATCACGCGGTTTACGATCAACGCGTGCAAACAGAAAAACAGACAAATCATCCGGGTTGGTTGAAGAGAAACGGCGTCGCTCGTCAGCCGCTGTCGGTTGATGTGTCGTCATTCATCGCGGCCAATGTGGATGTCAGACCGCGCTTGCGGCGCTTGGCGTTGGTGACCGACGCCTGGAAGCCGCAGACCAACGGCGTGGTCAACACGCTGGTGCGGTTGGTGAAGTACCTGGAGGCGTCCGGCGTCACCGTCCTGGTGATCGCGCCCGATGGCCACCGCACGGTTCCGCTGCCGTCTTATCCCGAGATTCGGGTGGCCTGCGATCCCTGGAAGGCCATCGGCCGCATTCGGGCGTTTCAGCCCGACGCCATTCACGTCGCCACCGAGGGGCCGCTGGGTTTCTGGGCGGTGGGTTGGCTGCGCCGCGAACGGATGCGTTTCACCACCAGTTTCCACACGCGTTACGCGGAGTACCTCAGCGCGCGTCTTCCGGTGCCGCTGGAATGGGGCTATCAACTGGTGCGCTGGTTCCACGAGCGCGCCGACCACACGCTGGTCAGCTCGCAGTCACTGCTGAACGAGCTGCAGGAGCGGCGGGTGGCACGGCAACTGGTGCACTGGCCGCGCGGCGTGGATGCCACGTTCTTTCATCCCGACCAGCGCCGCGACGACCTGTACGATCTGCCGCGGCCGATCTGGCTTTACGTCGGGCGGGTGGCGGTCGAAAAAAGCCTGGAGGATTTCCTGTCGCTGTCTTTGCCCGGGACCAAGGTGATGGTCGGCGACGGACCGTCGCGCGCCGATCTGCAGCGGCAATTTCCTGAAACGGTCTGGCGCGGCTATCAATTCGGAGACGATCTGGCGGCGCACTTTGCCAGCGCCGACTGTTTTGTCTTTCCGTCCCGCACGGAAACCTTCGGCAACGTCATCCTGGAGGCGCTGGCGTCAGGACTGCCGGTGGCGTCGGTGCCGGCGCCGGGGCCGATCGATTTGATCCAGGAAGGCGTCAACGGTGCCATTGACGATCAGCTGCAGCAGGCCTGTGTCCGAGCCCTGCGTTGCTCGCGCGAAAAAGCCCGCGCCAGCGTGATCGGCCGGACGCTGCAAGCCGGGCACGAGCTGTTTCGCGCCCACCTGGTGCCGGTGCAGCCGGGATCAACCGGCGGGTTCGCCGCCGAGGACGGTATCTCCGACGAGCGTGCGCCGGAGCTCCTGGCTCCTCACACTCTCAACCCACCCGCAGCAGCGGCCCTCCCATTTTGATGGTCGAGCCGGTCACGACGCCCGGGGCCAGTGTCAGCGCCGCGGGCGCGAAGACGATGATCGTCGACCCCAGCTCGAACCAACCCATCTCCTGGCCTTTGCTGAACGACGAACGGCAGGGGAAGCGCGTCGGACCCTGATAACCGAGGTGCAGAAGGACGTCCAGGCAGTGCAGACGGATGCTGGCCACCAGGATCGAAGCCACCGCCACCAGCGTCACCGGGTGGCCGCTGCCTTTCAACCGTGTTCGAATCACCGCCCGTTCGTTCTTGCAGAAAAGTTTCTCGACCCGTTTGAGGGCAATGGGGTTGGTGTTCCAGGTGTCGCCGGAGATGTACATGACGCCGTCGACGGTGAGATCGTGGGGGGCGTGGAACCGATGATACATGCTGGACGTCAGGCGCAACGTCACATAGCGCCCGTGGCGATAAAGGTCGACCAGGTCGGGATCCGGCAGCAAATCAGGCAGCGTATAAGGAAAGCCCTTGGCCTGGACCACTCGGGCGTCGTCGACCGTGCCGCAAGCGCCGACAATGGCGTCGCACGGGCTGACCGCGACCGACGGATCGGCGACCACCGGTCGAGCGCCGGGCTTCAACTCGCGCACGAAGCAATCGTGCAGGCTGCGAAATTCCGTCTTGGACGCCTCGTGCAGCGGCGGATCAGCGAACAGCCGCCACACCCCGATCGACAGATCGCGCACCAGCGGCTGTTCGATCTTGGCGAACCGGGCCATAAAACGCGTGGCCAGGTGGCGGGGAATGCGGTTGGTGAGCAAGAAATTCAAGTCTTCGTTGGCGGCGACCCCGGCCAAAGTGGAACGAAGACTCTCGGCCTGTGGCAACATTTCGTTTATACCTTTCGCAGGGGAGTGTCATGAACACAACGGTTGTGCTGTATGGAGCGGGAGCGGGCGCGGCGGCTATGTTGGCGCGGCGGTTGTTCGTTCGCTTGCAGCTGTCCAAGGCCAAGCATCCGTCGCTGCGCGGCCACTCGCGCATGGCCCGGATGGCGGCGCGGCTGGTGCGCTTTTACGACTACAGCGACCAGCAGTTTTTCCGCACCGACGGCGCTCCACCGGAGATCGCCGCGCGACGCCGGGATGGTTTCATGCGCCTCGGCGAGCTTTACCGCCAGCGTTTCGCTCAGTCGGTCCGCGCCACCGGCGAGGTGGAGGGCGATCTTTCCGACGTGGCCTTCACCGGCCAGTACCGGGTGCCGTTTCAATTTCGGCGCCTGGTGCGCAAGCATCTCAAGACCGGATCCTTCCTGCAGGCGTCGGCAGGCGTGACCGTCACCGATCTGGACGGCAATCAATTCTTCGATCTGACCGGCTCTTACGGCGTCAATGTCTTTGGCTATGACTTTTACAAGCAATGCATCGACAACGGCGCGGCGTTGGTGCGCGGGTTGGGTCCGGTGCTGGGCGCCTATCACCCGCTGGTGGCGGAGAACGCCAAGCGACTGAAAGAGATCTCCGGTCTGGACGAGGTGTCGTTTCACATGTCGGGCACCGAGGCGGTGATGCAGGCGGTGCGGCTGGCTCGCTATCACACCCGGCGCTCGCACCTGGTGCGTTTTTGCGGCTCCTACCACGGCTGGTGGGGCGACGTGCAGCCGGGCGTGGGCAACCCGCAGCCGGCGCACGAGACGTACACGCTCAAAGACATGGATGACGATGCTCTGCGCGTGTTGCGCAAACGCAAGGACATCGCCTGCGTGCTGGTGAATCCGCTGCAGGCCATGCACCCGAACGGCAACGCGCCCACCGATTCGACGTTGCTGGCCAGCGATCGAAGCGCCGGCTTCGACCGGGCCGCCTATACCGACTGGCTGAAGCGCCTGCGCGCGGTGTGCACCGAACGCAACATCGTCCTCATCTTCGACGAGGTGTTCGTGGGCTTTCGCCTGGCCGCCGGCGGGGCGCAGGAGTACTTCGGCGTGCGCGCCGACCTGGTCACCTACGGCAAGACGCTGGCGGGCGGCTTGCCCATCGGCGTGGTGTGCGGGCGGCGCGATTTGATGAAGCGCTTTGACGAAAAGCGCCCGGCGGACATCTGCTTTGCCCGCGGGACGTTCAACTCGCATCCCTACGTGATGGGCGCCATGCACGAATTTCTGCGCCGCTTGCAGACGCCGGAGATCGCGGCCACCTACCAGAATCTGGACCAGGTCTGGAATGCCCGCGCCCGCTCGCTCAATCAACGGCTGGCGGACCAGCAGCTCCCGGTTCGCGTCGAAAACCTGAGCACGATCTGGACCGTCCTTTATACCCGTCCATCGCGTTACAACTGGATGCTGCAATATTATCTGCGCGCCGAAGGGCTGGCCTTGAGCTGGGTGGGGACCGGGCGGTTGATCTTCAGCCTCAATTATTCGGACGCCGCGTTCAATCAAGTGGTCGAGCGCTTTGTGGCTGCTGCCCAGGCGATGGAGCGAGACGGGTTCTGGTACGCGGACCCGGCGCTGACCAACAAAGCGATCAAGCGCCGCGTGCTCCGAGAGATGCTGACGGCTAGGCGTGCTGCGCCTTCCCCGACTCCTCAATCAGCTCGCCCCGCAGAAGATGCAGCGGCGACCGGTAGTACAGCATGATGTCGTGAACCGGATCGGTGAGGATCTTGGTGAACCACACCAGGCCGGTCATCACATCACGCAGGAAGAACAGGTGGATGGTGCGGAACAACAGCGCCCCGCCCGCCAGGCCAATCCAGACCTTGGACAGGTTGGTCAGGTAGCTGGAGAGATCGGTGTACGCCGGCAGCATGCCGAAGAACGAAGGTGAGAAATACAGCACCACCGGCGCCAGTCCCCAGATGCTGTGCAGGATGATCTTGCGGCGCAGGTTGAAGCCGACTTTGACCTTCTCTTTGTATTCGTGGGTCGCCTGGTTCATCTCGTCATAGCCCTTGGGCTCGAAGAAGAAATGGCCCACCTGGCGAATGCACATCGCGAAGGTCCAGCCGAACAGCGCCGCCGCCACCGGCTTGGTGAACAGCAGCACATAAGTCACCAGAAAGCTGATCGCGCTGATGAGGTGCAGCGACTGGTTGACGCGGCTGTGGTGGTAAAAGCGGTGATCGTCCCATCGTTGCTCCGCGAGCATGTCCAAGAATTTCTTCATCTCTCCTCCTTTGTTACAAATGATCCTAGACCGATTGGTCGACGGTGACGCCCACAAGCCCATGACAGTTGTGTGAAAGTTCGGCGACGGAGGTTTGTTGTCCCGAACGCTTACGCTTTTCTTGCTAGAAGGCGGCCGACGGCCAAACATGATCGGCAGCAGCGTCTAACATCCTTGGCAGTGGGGGGAATTGACAGAGATGACAGACGGCACGTCGACGGCAGTCATGGTGTGGTGGACGGTCCTTCGCGCCGTCAGCGTATTGAACGGGGCGGTCTGGGTATTGATGGGAGTGACCTGGTGGAAATCAAAGACCGAGCGCGATTCACGCCGGCGCACCCATGAAGAACTGCAACTGGGGCTGTCGGCGCTGTTTGTGCTGGGCTGCGGGTTTCGTTCGTTCTTTCCCTGGGCGGAAGCACCGCGGTTCTGCTTGTCGGCATCTGGGATCTCCAGCGCCGCCATTGCCCGCACGGTGGCCACCGTCGCCGAGCTGGCTCTGGTGACCCAGTGGGCGCTGACCATGCGCGAGATGTCGCTGGTTCGGAAGGTGCCGCTGGCCTTCGCGGCGTCTTGTTTGGTGGTGCCGCTGATCGCGGTGGCCGAGGTGGCGTCCTGGTACAGCGCCCTCACCACCAACTTCATCGGCAGCGTGGTGGAAGAGTCACTTTGGGCAATAACGTCGGGCCTGGCCACAGTCGGGCTGGGAGCGCTCTTGCCCCGTTACGACGGCTATCGGCGGCGGTTCATCGCCTTCGCGATGATGTTGAACGTGGCCTACATCGGTTTCATGTGCACCGTCGACGTCCCGATGTACTTCGGCCGCTGGCGCGCTGATCAGACGGCTGGCCGTCAATACCTGACCATCGGCCAGGGTTGGGCCGACGCCCAGGACCGACGGGTGTTGACCCGACGCTGGGAAGACTGGCGCGAAGAGATGCCGTGGATGTCGCTTTATTTCAGCGCCGGCGTCTGGATCAGCATCGGCCTGGCCCAGGCGGCCACCAAACGCTCGCGGCGCGACGCGCGCGAGATGGCCGAGCCGTTGCGCCAGCTGGGCGGCACGGCTATTTGAACAGGCGCGACATCAGCCGCACCCCGTTGACGAACATGCCGGCAATTCCCACGCTGAAGATAAAGTCGCCGTAAAGTCCGTGCTCCAGCGCCACCAGCGCCGTCGAACGCGAGCGCTGATAGGTCCAGGCGAACAGCCAGCCACCAACGCTGGCCAGCAGGATGGCCACCCGGTGATGAACGATGATGTGCGACCAGCCGAACAAAAGACCGTTGACCGCGATCAGGGTCTCCGGCCGGGCAAACAACCTGCCATAGCGGTGAAAGAAGAACGTCCGGTACATCAATTCTTGCGGATAAACAGAGAAGAGTGGGTACAGCACAACGACGCCTAACCAGACGAGCGGCCGTTGGCGCGGCAGGTAAAACAGTCCGCTGCCGCCGCGCGACCACCAAGCCACGATCAACAAACCGCCCCCCACGAAACCCGCGCGCAATAATAGACCACGCCAGCCGCCTTGCAGGCCGTCGCTGTTCCACAGTTGCCGGCGATCAAACGACGGATCGGCCAGCAGCAACGCCAAGCAGACGGCGCCACCGGTCATGATCACCACCAGTAGAATCCAGCGCGGGCCCAGGGAAATCAGCCCCGGCAACAGCCCGAACAGCACCGCCAGCTCCAGCCAGCGACGACGGCGAGTGGCAACAGAAAACGGGGCGGACAGCGGGGTCGGCAGGGGAGTCATTGGCGGCAAAGACGACTTTACGAGCGATTAACGGCACCTTGTCGCTGCGAAATCGCAACAATCGCGGGTAGAAAACATTTCAACAATGTTTCAGTGCCGGCACTGGGTCGCCCCGGCGTTGTCACGCAGCTCTTTTAACGTATAAGTCATGAATAACAGGCAAACGAGGCGTCGTCGCTGATGCGTTCGCAGACGCTGGCGCACATTTCGGATCTCCACGTGGGACGGAGCCCGGACTGCGACGAGCGGGCTGCTCAACTGTGTCGCACGCTGGTCGAAGCGGACATTGACCACGTCGTGGTGACAGGCGATGTCACCCACCGCGGCCGCGCCCGCGAGCTGGCGCAGTTCAAGCAGGCCTTCGCGCCGCTGCTGGACGCCGGTCGCGTGACCGTGGTGCCGGGCAATCACGATCGCCTGGGAGACGATCTTCGTGAAACGATCATGCCGGGATCGCGCGTGCAGACTGAAACGAGATCGGGTTTGTATCTGGTGCGGTTGGATTCGACCGGTCCGCACAATCGATCGTGGATCAACGGCCACGGCATGCTGGAGGAGGCGGACATCGACGCCGTTGATCAAGCGCTGTGGCGCGCGCCGCCGCATCACCTGGTGGTGCTGCTGCTGCACCATCATTTGCTGCCGCTGCCCGACGAACACGCGATGGAGCGGTTGTCGGCGTGGATGGGCTTGCGCTTTACCTGCGAGCTGGCGCGCGGGCGGGCTTTGCTGGGCCGTATTCGTGGGCGTTGCGACCTGGTGCTGCACGGCCACCGCCATCAACCGCGCGTGCAACGGCCGTTCGCCGACGCGCGCCCGCTGCGCATCTTCAACGCCGGCAGCTCGACCGAGCTCGGCCGGGCCTGCGTCTTCAGCCATGCGGCCGGCGCACTGACCACCGGCCCTTGGTGGTTGGACGCGGTCGCCGGCCCGCCCGATCGCGAGCTATGGCAAGGCGGCGGCGCCCGCCAGGCTGGCGCGGCCCGCACGCTGCTGGCGATGTGATCGCGGCGCGGCGCAGGCGATAGGCCAGCGGGCCGACCTCGCGCGCTTGACCGCAGGGCGCAGGTGGGGATGACGTGTCGCTGGGACCGCCGGCTTCACCGGGCAATCACGGGGCGGCGGGTTTCTTCGTGTCGGGCGGGGGGCCTGGTGGCTGCGGCGGCGGCGCCGTCTTATCTTCCTTAAGCACAGAAACCAACAGGGAGGAATGACCATGGCGACCACAGTGAAGGCGATCCCGGACGGCTATCATTCGGTGACGCCCTATCTCAGCATCAAAGGCGCGCGCGAGGCGCTGGCGTTTTACAAGAAAGCCTTCGGCGCCGAGGAAATCTACAAGCTGGACATGCCTGACGGCCGCATCGGGCACGCCGAGATCCAGATCGGCAATTCGCGCGTGATGTTATCCGACGAAATGCCCGAAATGCCGGACGCCATCACCCGCAGCCCGAAGACGTTGAACGGATCGACGACCGGATTCAACATTTACCTGGAGAACGTCGACGCTCGTTTCCAGCAAGCCGTCGCCGCCGGCGCCACCGTCAAGCGACCGGTCACCACGCAGTTCTACGGTGATCGCAGCGGCACGTTGGAAGATCCGTTCGGCCACTGCTGGACCCTTTCGACCCACGTCGAGGACGTGGCGCCCGACGAGATGAAGGCCCGCATGGTCAAGCTATTCGGCGGGTAGAACAACATACGGCGGGGACGGTGCGTTGGTCCCCGCCGGTCTGTTGTCGCTGGGTGAGCTGGCGCTGGCCGGTCGTGGTCGTCTTAAGACTTTGACGGCGGCGAGATCCGCCGTCGGCTCAAAACTGACCGAGCCGACGCTGAAGCCCGGGTAAATCGCCGCCGACAGGGACCGGCCACTACTTGAAAGATCTTTTGCGCCCGAGGCAGGGCCGGTCTGACGCGAAGGCCAAAGGATTGGTGGCGACCGTGGTTTTTGGGCCGGCATCGTGCGACAAATCGGCCCCTCACCATGATGCGCAAATTGTCCGTGGTTTCCTTCTCGTTTGCCGCGGTGGTCGGCTGCTCCAGCGGAGGCGGATCGTCCCCGCCCAGCAACAAGCCGGACACCGGCACGACGATGGACGGGGCGTCAGTGGCAGACGCCCCGCGCGTCGACGCGGCCGCGCCGGACACCGGGCCGGTCGCCGAGGTGGGGCCCGTCGATCGAGGGGGCGGCACCGGCGACAGCACCGACAGCGGCGCCCTCGACGCCACCGCGCCCGTCGACGTCCCCGCCGAGACTGCGCCCGACACCGGCGGACTGCCCGCGGGCCTCAAGGCCATCATGATCACCGACGGCGCCGCCACGCCTACCGCGGGCGACACCGTGATGCGCGATCGCCTGAAGGCGCTTGGCTTCGTCATCACGCTGGTCAGGGACGCCGACGTGACCACGCCACAAGCGATGGCGATGGATCTGGTGGTCATCTCCAGCAGCGCCGAGTCGGCGCCGCTCGGGACCAAGGTCACCAACGTCACCATCCCCGTGCTGAGCATCGAAAACGGCGAGTACCCGATGCTGAAAATGAGCGGCGCCGCCCGCGGCACCGACTGGGACATGACCGCCAACCAGACGTCGGTGATCATCAAGATGCCCACCCACGAACTGGCCGCCGGGTTGACCGGCACGGTGAAGGTGTCCAGCAAGACCGGCGACATGGGGTGGGGCGTCCCCAGCGCCAGCGCCATCGTGGTCGCCACGATGACCGACAATCCGGCGCACATCATGATCTTCGGCTACGAAAAAGGCGCCCAGATGGTGGGCATGACCGCGCCCGCGCGCCGGGCGGGTTACGCCATCCGCGAAGATCTCGCCGCCAATCTCACCGCCGAGGGCGGCAAGCTGTTCGACGCGGCGGTGACCTGGGTGATGGGTAAATAGGGCGGGGCCGGGATTTTGTGGTCTGCGCCGGCTCCGCGTCGGCGGGTCCGGTCGCTGCGTAGACGGAGCACCTGGTCTTAGTCGGTCTGGACTTGTCGCCCGACCCGGATCTCCGTCGTTGCGGCGCGGGTTGGTTCTCGGCCCGCTGTCCAGTCGGTGATCCGGCGGTCGAGAACCTGCATGATCGCCGCGGCCCCTTGCACCGACAGGTGGACGCCGTCGCGGTAGTTGATCCGGTCGTGGCGAAAGGCGCCCAGGTCGGGCGCGTTCAGATCAATGATCAGATCGCCCGGCGACGAGAACAGGGCCAGCAGGCGCTGGTTGTAGCGATCCATGCGGGCGCGGCGCGGGGCCAATAGCTCGTCGATGGTCGGGGGGATCACCGCGACCAGGCGCAGGCCGTGGGCGCGCAGCTCGCCGACCATCGTGCGGTATTCGTCGAACGCCATTTGGTCGACATGGACCTCACCTTCGGATTTCATGATCCGGGTCAGGACCGGGTTCAGCGGGCGCATCTCTTTGATCACCTCGGAGAACTCGGTGCCCAGCGGATCCCAGACCAGCGGCGCACGCCCGCGTTCGACGGCGCGTTTTTGCCAATACGATCGGCCGAGCGAGATCGAGCCGAGGGCGCTGACGATCTCGCTTTCGCGCATCTCGTCGGCGTTCACCCCATGAGCGTCGGTCAGATAAGGGTGAATCAAACAGATCGCCACCTTCAGGCCCGGCGTGGCCAGCGCGCGCTCGGCCAGCAGGCGTTCCTCGGTGATGTTGCCGCCGTCGGTGGATTCGTTGTACGTGCGCAGGCCGCGAATGGCGGCGGTGTTCCAGTTGCTGGTCACCGACGAGCCCAGCAGGATCGCGTCGAAGTTCCGGGGCACGTAGTTGACGCTGAGCAGGTATTTCCCCCGCCGTTCGCTGTCATAGATGCCCAGCGTGCGTCCGTGGGTGTCGCGAAACAGTCCGTAAAGATCGACCCACACGTTCAGGCAGACCACGGCGCCGCCCACCAGCAGCGTGGCGGCGAGGGTGGCGACGATGAAGCGGCGGGGGGGCATCACAGGTCGTGTTCAAAAAGCAAAGTAGACAAACTGCTTGGCGATGTTCGAGTTCAGGTAGAGAAACGAGGCCAATAGCAGGGCTGCCGCCGATGCTGAGGCCAGCGTCGAACGCTTGAGCGCGCCTGCCAGTTCGTCCGACGTCTTGCCGGCGAAGGCGGCGTAAAGGCCGAAGGCCAGCAGCGGCAGCAGCGTCGTCACGCCGACCTTGCGCACCTCGCGCAATAGCTCGACGCCCAGCCCGCCGGGGCGCGGGAGCAACTGCGCGGCGAAGTGCGCGGCGGTGGTCAGATCCGGTGAACGGAAAAAGATGAAGGTCAGGTTCACGAAGGCGAACGTCACCGCCGTGGCGATCAGCGGCGGCAGCTTGGGCAGCCGCTTGCTCTTGGCCTTCTTGCGCACTTGATTCACCACCAGGGCGATGCCGTGCAAGAGCCCGAAGACCACGAACGTCCACGACGGCCCATGCCAGAGACCCGCGATGGTCATCGACAGCAGCGTGGCCACCGCTGCGGTGACCAGGGTGGCGCGGCTGAACGCGCGCAGGATCGGCGTGTAGAGATAGGTGGTGATGAACGCCGACAGCGACATGTGCCAGCGCTGCCAGAACTCGATCACCGTGCGGGCGCGAAACGGCGCGTTGAAGTTGCGCGGCAGGCGAATGCCCAGCATGGCCGCCGAGCCCAGCGCCATGTCGGTGTACCCGCTGAAGTCGAAGTAGATCTGCATGGTGTAGGCGACGCTGAAGACCCACGCCTCCACCGTCGACCAGTCGGTGGCGCCGGCGGCAAAGCCGACGTCGGCGACGCGGGCGAATGAATCGGCCAGCAGGACCTTCTTGCCGATGCCCGTGGCGAACAGGAACAAACCTTGCGCGCCCAGCTCCCAGCGTTCGTCGCTGGTCAGCTTGGGCGCGGTCAGCTGCGGGACCATCGCCTTGGCGCGCGCCAGCGGACCCGAGGTCACGTTGGGAAAGAAAGCCACGAAGGTGGCGTGGTCGAGGAGACCGCTCGGCGAGATCAGGCCTTCGTAGCAGTCGACCAGGTACATGATCTGCTGCAGGGTGAAAAAGCTGATGCCCAGCGGAAACGCCCAGTCGGGCAGGGCGACGCGCGGCAGGCCCAGCAGCATCAGATTCGACAGGAAGAAGTTGACGTACTTGAACAGACACAGAAACCCGATGTTCAGCAGCAAGCCCAGCTGCAGCCAGCGGCGGCGTGTGCTCTCGCGCGTCTCGGCGGCCATCCGCCGGGCCAAAAACCAGTTGACCACGATCGATCCGCCCAGCAGCCACAGGTTCGACGGTTTCGGCCAGGCGTAGGCGACCAGCGAACCCAGCAGCAACGCCCCTTGCCCGGCGCGCGCCCCCCCGATCTTGCGCGCCAGCGCGAAAATCAAGGCGACGGCGGGAAAAAAGCAAAAGACGTAAGTGAACGAATTGAACGCCATCAGAAGGCCGCCCCCGCTGTGATGGGCAATTCGGCGCCGTTGATGTAGCCGGCCTCGGCCGACAGCAGGAAGGCGATGGCGCCCACCACCTCGTCCGGCGTGGCGTGGCGGCCGGCCGGGCTTTGCGCCGCCGCCAGGTCGCGCGCCACCTCCGGAATGTCGTCGAGAAAACGCGTGCCCACCATGCTGGGCGAGACGGCGTTGATGGTCAGCCCGGTGCCGGCGTATTCGCTGGCCAGCGCCTTCATCAGGCCCAGCTGGGCGTGCTTGACCACGGTGTACATGGACAGAAACCGCGGTGGCACCCCGCGCGTCACGCTGGACAACACGAAGACCACCCGGGCCGCCGGCCGCTTGGCCATCTGGGGAGCGAACCGCTGCAGCAAGGTGACGGCGACGCGCACCTGGATGGTGAGATCCGCTTCAAAGCGCGCCCAGTCGAACTTTGTAAATCGTTCGTAAACCAACTTCAGGGCCGGCAGGTGCACGAACTGCGTCGGGGTCTCGTGCTGGGCGGCGATGCGATCGCCGAGGGCCGCCGCGGCCGCCGGATCGCCGAAGTCGGCGGCGCAAAGCTGGATGCGTTCGGCCCCGAATTCGCGCTGCAAGGCCTGCAACCGCTCGCCGCCGCCGCCAGCGCGATGATGGGCCAGCACCAGCGGGGCTTCGGGCCGCGACAGCAGCCGGCGGATGAGGGCCAGGCCCAGATCCGACGAGGCGCCGGTCAGCAGCAAAGCCTCACGCGCCATGCAGCCCGACCCGGATCTTGGCCTTGGAGATGGCCTTGCCGTTCTGGTTGACGATGCGCGCCTTCAGCTCGACGCGACGATAGGCCTCGGTCAGAAACGTCACCTCGCCCGACACGGTCAGGCGGTCGCCGACGAAGACCGGCGCCACGAAGTCGACGTCAAGCCCGTGCAGCAGGGCGAATTTCCCCGGCAGGTGCATGCCCACCAGCTGCGAGTAGAACGACGACGTCAAAAGCCCGAACACCACCGGCCCGCGAAACCCCGCCGCGCCGGCGTACGCCGCGTCGACGTGCAGCGGGTTGCGATCGCCCGACAGCGCGGCGAAGACGTTCATCATCTGATCGTCGATCGCGGCGCTGAATTCGTGGCGTAGGCCGACCCGCAGGTCGTCCCAGCGGTACTGGTTCATCGGGCGGCGGTCTTGGTGGCGATGAGATCGATCATCTCGCCGACGTCCTTCAGCTCGCTGAGCTCGCCGAGGGCGAAGCGGATCTTGTAGTGCTTCTGCACGGCGGTGACCAGGTTGACGTGGGCCAGCGAATCCCAACCCTCGACGGTGTTGGCGTTGGATTGCCGGGTCAGGTTCAGATCCGGCAGGTCCAGGATGTCGCGAAAGATCGGGGTCAGCTCGACTAGATAGTCAGTCATCGAAGGTCTCCTTGACCGAGATGTGGCGATTCCGTTTTTCGTAAGCGGCGATGTTCAAGCTCCAGGCGCGCGGTCCATCGTCGCTGTCGGGCAGCGGTGTGAAGCGCAGCCGATCGTAGTGATCGGCCACCATGGCGTTCTTCTCCGTCGGGATGTATGTGCCGCGCAGGGTGGTGGCGCCGGCGGTGCGCGCGCGTTCGACCAGCGCGTCCAGCATAGCCAGCTCCATCTCGCGCTTGAGCACGCGGCAGCTCATCAGCCACAGATCGATGTGCACCACGCTGTCCGCCAGCCGCCCGACCACCACCGACACCAGGCCGTTGTCGCCGAAGCTGTCGGTCAGCTTGCCGTAAAGCGGGATGTACGCCTGGTCAACCGCGCGGTCTTCGATCTCCGCCAGGGTGAAGCGACGGGTGGTGAGGTTGAACTGGTTCGTCTTGTTGGTCAGCTGGGCGATGCGATCGAGGTACTGCGAACGAAAGCGGGCGATCTCCGCACGCATCTGCAGCGAAGCGAGGTATTCACCATAGTCGGCGAACTGCGCCGTCTGCGCCGCCCGCTGGCTGTTGGCGGCGTACTGTTCGGCGCGCTGCAGATCATCGCCGGACAACGCCACCGGTTCGAAGTAGCGGCCCATTTCCAGCACGGCGGCAAAGCTGGAGACGTCGTTGCCCACGTCGGGCACCGCCACCATCGGCAGCTGCGCCGCCACCAGCGCGCGCTCGGCCGGGTTGTCGTCGACGAAGACGAAGCTGTCCACGCCCAGGTTCAGCTCGTTGGCCATGGAAAGAATGTTGTCGGGCTTGGGCGACCAGTTGGCCCGAAACGCCGCGAAGTGTTCGGGACGGAGCACCGAGTCCGGATGGGCGAGGCCCTGGCGGGCGTTGGCCTCCTCGTTCTTCGAGCACACCGCCAGCAAGACGCCGCGGCTGCGCAGGGCCAGGCAGTACTCTTGAAACGCCGTGTACGCCTCGGCCTCGGCGGTCTCGCGGCCGATCTTGATGTGGTCGACGCCGTCGTCGCCGATGACCCCGCCCCACAGCGTGTTGTCGAGATCCAGGACCAGGCACTTGCGGCTTTTGCCGTAGATCGATCGCACCATCGACGCCAGCGAGCGCGCCACGGCCAGGCTGGCCTCGACCGTGGTGACGATCTTGTAGGCGTGAAAGCGATGGGCGTCGTGAAAGTTCGCCAGGCCCACCTGCGCGGCGATGCCGTTCAGATCCTGAATCAGGAGCTTGCCGTTGCCGGCCGCCGCGCGGGCGAAGGCCAGATTCACCAAGTTCACGAAGTGCGAGCGCCCGCCCGGGCTGACCGCATCCAGGTTCCCCAGCAAGCGCGCCGCCGGCGCTTCAAAGTTGTTCTGGATGATCTGGCAGCCCAGCTTTTCTTGCAGCGCGCGCCAGATACCGGCGAAGCGGGCGGCCTCGGCCTCTGCCGCCGCCTGGGCCTCGGCCGCGGTGGCCGACAGGATCGGGAAGCCCTGCAGGTTTTTTCCGGTGGTGTGGACGTAGACGATCTCCGGGGCGAAGGCGATCAACGCCTCGGGCGCCAGGACCGCCTCTTCGTAATAGCGGTTGTAGTCGGACTGGTAGATGGTGGCGCGAAACCCGTCCGCCAGCAGAAGCAGCTCGAGAAAATCCGCCACCTCGTTGGTGGTTGACCCGCCCAGGACGGCGATGCGAACGTCCTTGAGGCCGCCGGTCTGAAGAAGTTCGCGGCGCAGGCCCTTTCTTTTCTGCAGCAAGTGTTCGGCCGTGCTTGATTCGAGGTGCATGCGAAAATCTCGCTTTTTTAAGGGCTGATTTGTCGGAACCCTTTAACGCAAGGAACGCCACTGCTAGGCTTTTATTCCCAGGCGGGTCCCGTGCGTGAGCTGGCGTTTTTCCCCCTCGTGGCCGTGTTGGCCGTGGTGTTTGGTGGCGGCTGTTCCAGTCGCCATCCGGCGGCGGTGCAAGTGGATGCCGGCCCTGCTGGCGGCGGCGCCGCCTTTCAGCCGATCCCACCCACGGTCTATGTGGCCAAGGTGAAGAACATCCTCGTCGGCCTGGCCCCCAGCGCCGGCGAGGTGGCCGCCGTGCAAGCGGACCCGCAGGCGCTGGGCGATCTGATCGACGGCTGGATGGCGCTGCCGCAATACCAGCAGAAGATGATGCGGTTTTTCCAGCTGGCGTTTCAGCAGACCCAGGTGACGGCGAACGATTTTACCGATCAGCTGCGGGCGTATCCAGCCACCAACCCCAGCGCCACGCCGTGGCTGCTGCAAAACGCCCAGGAAAGCTTCGCCCGCACCATGGTGGCGCTGACCGCGCAGGGCCGGCCGTTCACCGAGGCCATGACCACGCGGCAGCTGATGATGACCACCGCGCTGAAAGAGTTCTACGCCTTCCTGGACGAATGGCAGCTGGACAACGACGGCAACATCACCGACCCGTGGCGCGACGCCAACCGCGCCGTTCCGATCGTCCTGCAAGCGGCGGCCGGGCCGGTGCCCTTCGAGCAATCGATCGATCCGCAAAGCCCGAACTACATGCACTGGTACTTCCCGGACATCCTGACCGAAGAGCACACGCCCGAGTGCCAGCAAGACCCGGTCATGCTGGCGCCCAAGGGGCGGTCCCTGCACTACGTCCTGTGGGGCTCGGTCGACGGGCGCACGATCACCAACGGCGACTACTGCAACGGCTACCCCGGTACGGCGCGCGCGCCCGTGTTCACCACCGCCGACTTCAACGACTGGACCATGGTGACGCTGCGGCCGCCGCAGCCGGGCGAGCCGACGACGGTCTTCTACGACCTGCCCAAGCTGCGTGCGGCCAGCGAACTGGTGTTGACCGTGCCGCGGGTGGGCTTCTTCAGCACGCCGGCGTTCTTCGCCAACTGGCAGACCAACTCCAGCAACCAGATGCGCGTGACCGCCCAGCAGACGCTGATCGTCGCCACTGGCGCCGCCGTCGGCCTGGACGACGAATCGCAGTCGCCGTCGACGCCGGGCCTGGACGCCGTGCACGCCGGCGTCGGTACCTGCTACGGCTGCCACCGGACGCTGGATCCGACGCGTTCGATCTTGTCGTCGACCTGGTCGTGGAATTACCACCACCAGACCGACCCGGCGTGGACGGCGCAGCCGGGCCTGTTCGCGTTTCGCGGCGTGGTGAAGCCGTTGGCCACCGTCGCCGATCTGGGCGATGCGCTGGCGACGCACCCGCTGGTGGCCGGCGCCTGGGTGCAAAAGCTATGTCTGTACGTCAACTCGGTGGCCGGCGCCGCCGACGATCCCGAATTCAAGCGCCTGGTGACCCTGTTCCACGATTCGAATTTTTCCTGGCCGACGCTGGTCAAGGCCCTGATGCTGTCGCCGCTGACCACCCACGCTGCGCCCACGCCCACCGCCGATCAAGCGGGCGGCGACGTGGTGGTGGTGGCGCGGCGCGATCACCTGTGCGCCGCGCTGAACGCGCGCCTCGGCTTCACCGACGTCTGCGGCCTGGACGCGCGCAGCGTGACCAGCGCGCCGACCACGCTCGCGATGACAGCGATGGCGGCGATCCCGTCGATCGTGTCGGGGTTGCCGTCGGATGCCTACGGGCGTGGGTCGGTGGCGCCGCTGTTGCCCAACGAGCCGACGGTGTTTTTTCAAGCCGCCACCCGCAACATCTGCGAGATGGTGGCGGCGCTGGTGGTCGACCCGGCGGATTCCTCGGCGACATCCGCGGGCAAGCACTGGTCCAGCGCCGAGCCCGACCGCGCCATCGCCGACTTCGTCGGCTCGCTGCTGGCGCTGGCGCCCTCCGATCCGCGGGCCGGGCCGGCCACGGATCTCTTGAAGGCGCACTACACCGCGGCGGTGCAGCAGCCGGGCATCACCGCCACCGATGCCTTGCGCTCGACCTTCGCGGTGGCCTGTCAGTCACCGGCGCTGATCTCCGTGGGCCTATGAAAAGGCAAACGCGATGATCTCCCGCCGGCAGGCGCTGCTGACGACGTTGTTCGGGGCCGGCGCGGCAGGCCTGCGCGCGCTGGCCACCGGGCTGCCGCTGTCGTTCCTGCGCGATCCGCGGCGCGCGCTGGCCGCCGCGACGACGTCCGACAGCGGGTGCCCCAGCCCGGACAAGGCGCAGTTCATCATCTTCAGCACGTCGGGCGACGGCGATTCCATCAACACCTGCGCGCCCGGCACGTATGAAGACCCGAAGATCGTGCACAGCCCCGATCCCGCGCTTGGCCCGGTGCCCTTGCAACTCGGCAGTCAGATGGTCACCGCCGCGGCGCCGTGGGCGGCGCTGCCGGCGGACGTTCTTGCCCGTACGGTGTTCTGGCACATCAGCACGGGAACGCCGGTACACTCGCAAGAACCTGATGTACTACGCCTGATGGGCGCCACCCAGCCGACGGAGATGCTGCCGTCGCTGCTGGCCCGGCAACTGGCGCCGTGCCTGGGAACGATTCAATCCACGCCCTTGAGCATCGGCGCCCGCACACCGTCGGAGACCTTGAATTCGGGTGGCACGACGCTGCCGGTGGTGCCGCCGCTGGCCGTGAGGGCGACGCTGGCCTCGCCGACCGGACCTCTGACGGCGTTGCAACCGCTGCGCGACGCAACCCTGAATCAGCTTTACGATCTCTACAAAAACGGCGCCAGTCGATCGCAGCAGCGTTACCTGGACGCGCTGATCACCTCGCGCCAGCAGCTGGGCAGCATCAAAAGCGACGTCCTGGACGCGCTGTCGGGCGTGACCGACAACGGACCCGACGCGCAGGCGCTGGTGGCGGTGGCTTTGATCCAGATGAAGGTGGCGCCGGTGGTGACCATCCACGTTCCGTTCGGCGGCGACAACCACCACGACGCCAACCTGGGGCAAGAGACGGCGCAAACCCAGACCGGCATCGCCACCATCGGGGCGCTGATGCAGCGCCTGCGCGCGCTTGGTCTGCAAGACCAGGTGACGTTCATGACCTTGAACGTCTTCGGCCGCACGCTGGGCCCGGGCAACGCCGACGGCCGCGCCCACAACGACAACCACCAGGTGTCGCTGACCATCGGGCGTCCGTTTCGCGGCGGCGTGGTGGGCGCGGTGGCGCCGGTCGACACCGACTACGGCGCGGTGGCCATCGATTCGCACACCGGCGCGGGCGGCGCCGGCGGCGATGTGCAGCCGGGCGATTCGCTGGCGGCGTTCGGGCAGACGATGATGGTCGCCGTCGGCGGCGACGCCTCGACGATCAAGTCGCCGGGCGGCACCGGCAAGGTGGTGAGCGGGGCGCTGGCGTGAGGCGCGCCAGTGACCGCCAGCGGCACCGCCGTTGCGAGGTCGATCGAATCGTGGTGTCGTCAACGCGGAGGAAGTGGTGAGCGAAAAGACGCCGGCCCTGGTGGAGATCGAAAACTTCGTTCCCCCGTCCTACGCCGACACCCTGGACCAGATCATCTGCAAGAACCCGGAGTTCTTGTGGCAGTACAACGCCTCGACCAACAACCTCAAGGCGCCGCAGATCATGAACAAGGATCAGAACTCGTACGAGTCCGATCAGTTCGTGCACGCCCTTTATCAGGAAGGGGCCAAACGCTCGCCATTCTTCGACGTGGTCTTTCCATTCTTCTATTTTCTCGAAGAAAAGACCGGAATCCTGCTGGCCAGCATCGAACGCATCAAGGCCAACATGCTGATGAAGAAGGACGCCGCCGCCGATCACTACAACACCCCGCACATCGACATCCCGTCGCCGAAGATGAAGAGCCTGCTTTACTACGTCAAAGACAGCGACGGCGACACGTTCGTTTTCAACGAGACCTTCCAGGAGAAAAAGGCGCTCACGGTGCGCACGCGCATCGCCCCGCGCAAGGGCAAGGCGGTGATCTTCGATTCAAACATCTGGCACGCCAGCAGCAATCCGCGCCAGAACAACAACCGCATCGTGCTGAACTTCATCTTCCAGATGAAGTGAAGGCGATGACGACGGCGCCGTCGTCGCCTTCGAACCGGACGGCGCCGGTCACCAGGGTAGAACTTGCCCGTTGGCGTGCCAGAACGTGCCCGACGTGGTCATGGTCAGCGCGTCCAGCCGATCGATCAGCATGCGCGCCGATTCGTCCGGCCCGACGTTGCCTGCGCCGCCGGTCATGTCGGTGCGCACGTAGCCGGGGTGCAGGATGGCCACCGCGATGCCGGCCTGGCGCAGGTCGCGGGCCATCGACACGCCCGCGGCGTTCAGCGCCGCCTTGGACATTCGGTAGCCGTACTCGCCGCCCGACGAGTTGTCGGCGATCGAGCCCATGCGGCTGGTGATAAGCGCGATCTTGCCGCCGGGCGACGTCACCTGCCCGCGCAGCGCCGCGACCACCCGCAACGGACCGAGGGCGTTCACCTCGAACTGCGCGCGCACGTCGTCGGTGTCGAGGTCGGCCAGGCTGTCCTCGCGCAGGATGCCGGCGCTGCAGATCAGTTCGTCGAGACCCGCGCCTTCCAGCCGGCGCGCCAGATCGGCCGCCGCGGCGTCGGCGGTGACGTCGACGTCGGCCTCCACCCGGATGCCCAGCGCCTTCAATTCAGGCGACGAAGTTCGGCAGACAGCGATCACCTGCCGCCCGCGTTGTTTTAACTGCCGGCAAAGCTCGAGGCCGATGCCGCGGTTGCCGCCCACCACCAGGGCCCGACGCGCTGACGACGATCCGGTTTGTGACGTTGTCATCGGCGAAGGCTAACAACGAACCTCGCCGGGCGCCGGTCAAAAGATGGCCGTCCGGCGTCGGCCAGCGCCATCGACGTAGCCGCGAAACATTCCCGCGCTGGAAAACGGCAGCGCCAGTGCGCCCGCCGCGCCAAGGGCAACGCACCCGCCGCGTCCGCCCAGCGCCTCGACGTCGGCCAGGGCGCGGGTCGCTGCTTCGGCGAGCGGCATTCCCCCTTCGACCCAGGCGGCGATGCGAAAGGCGAACACGGAGCGGATGAAGAACTCGCCGGTGCCGGTGGCCGAAACGGCGCAGCGCTGGTCGGCATAGGTTCCGGCGCCGATCACCGGCGAATCACCGATGCGGCCGCGCAGCTTGTCGGCCACGCCGCCGGTCGACGTGGCCGCCGCCAGCGCCCCGCGCGCATCGACGGCGACGGCGCCCACGGTGTCGGCCGGCGCGGCCGCGATCGCGGTCTCGGCCGGTACGAAATACCCCGCGGCAACGCGCGCCACCCCGGCGCCGTCGGCGAAGGCGGCCGCACCATCACCGACCAGCAAAACGTGCGGCGTTCGTTCAGCCACCAGGCGGGCGATGGACACCGGATGGGCGAACCCCGACAGCGCGCCGACCGCACCAGCGGCGCGCGTGCGTCCGTCCATGATCGCCGCGTCCAGCGCCACGCCGCCGTCGCGCGCCGCCACGCTGCCCTTGCCGGCATTGAAGACGCCGGATGCTTCCAGGTGGCGCACCGCCTGTTCGACGGCGTCCACAGCGTGGCCTTTTCGCTGCAACACCGCCCACCCAGCATCCAGCGCTTGTTCCAGCGCGGCATGGGCCGCCGCTTGGTCCAGCTTGGCCGGCTCCATGGCGCCCGCGCCGCCATGGATGGCCAGCGCTGGAGGTTGCACAGTCAGGGTTTCTTCTCCCATCGCCCGTCCACAGTTCCGCGGAACCGCCGCCTGCGCAACCAATCGACTGCGGGCGCCCTATTCGGCCCACGAGCAAATGGGCAATCGTAGTAAGATGCGCGCGGGAGGCGAGGCTTATGGCAGATGGCCAGGCCGACGCACGGGAGCAGGTGATACGCGACCGGCGCGACATGATCCTGCTAGAGGGGCACAAAGGCGTTCTGCGTTTGCTGGCGCGCGGAGCGGCGCTGGAGGACTGTCTGGCGGCGCTGTGCACGGCGATCGAGGACGGTCTGCCGCACGCCCTGTGTTCGGTCCTGCTGCTGAGCGCCGACGGCCGGCACCTGCACCACGGGGCGGCCCCGCACCTGCCGCCGGCGTTTCTGCGCGGCATCGACGGCGAGCCGATCGGCCCCGAAGCCGGGTCGTGCGGCACCGCCGCCTATTTTCGGCGCGAGGTGGTGGTGGAAGACATCACCACCGATCCGTTGTGGACACAGTATCGGGCGCTGGCGGAGGCGCATGGGCTGGCGGCCTGCGCGTCCAGCCCGATCGGCGACGAGCAAGGTCAGATCCTGGGCACGTTCGCCATCTACCGTCGGCAACCGGGGCCGTTTTCGCTGCCTGATCTCAGTGTCCTGCGCGACATGACGGGCCTTGCCACCGTGGTCATCGAGACCCATCGGCGGCGCTCGGCGCTGACGGAAAGCGAGGCGCGGTTTCGCTTGATCGCCGAGAAGACCGGTCAGGTGGTGTTCGATCTCGACGTGCCGAGCGGCCACGTGGTGTGGTCAGGCGCCGTGGCGGCGTTGTTCGGCGAGCCGGCGGTGGTGGGGGCGGGATGGAGCGGATTGCTAGAGCGCGTTCACCCCGACGATCGCGGGCGCGTGCGTGAGGCCCTGACGGCGCCATCGGGGCGCGAGCCGCTGCGTCTCGAGTACCGCGTGCGGCGGCGCGACGGCAGCGTGCGCATCGTCGATCACCACAGCGCCGTGGTCATGAACAGGCGCGGGGTGGTCGGCCGACACTATGGCGTGCTGGCCGACGTCACCGAAGCGCGGGCCACCGAGTCGGCGCTGCGCGAGCGGCAGAAGCTGGACAGCCTGGGTCTGCTGGCGGGCGGCATCGCCCATGACTTCAACAACGTGCTGTCGGCGCTGCTCGGCAACGTGAATCTGGTGGCGGCCGAGGTGCCGCCTTCGTCGGTCGTCTCGGCGCACCTCGACAGCCTGAAGGCGACCATCCTGCGCGCCACCGAGCTGACCCGGCAGCTGCTGGCGTACTCGGGCCGCGGGCGATCGCTGGTGCGGGCGGTGGATCTGTCACGGGTGGTCGACGGCATGGTCAGCCTGCTGTCGGTGACCGTGCCGAAGAAGGTTCACCTCACCGTGCAGCTGGGCGTGGATCTGCCGTCGGTGGAGGCAGACGTCGGTCAGCTGCAACAGGTGGTGATGAACCTGTTGACCAACGCCGTCGAGGCCATCGGCGCGCAGGCCGGGCGGGTGTCGATCACCACCGCTGACTGCGCGCTGGACGCCGCGGCCATCGCGGCCTCGCCGCGGTTGCGCGACCTTTCGCCGGGTCGTTACGTGCGCCTTTCCGTCGAGGACAGCGGGTGCGGCATGACCGAAGAGGTGGTGGCGCGCATCTTCGATCCGTTCTTCAGCACCAAGAAGGCCGGCCACGGTCTGGGGCTGTCGGCGATGCTGGGCATCCTGCGCGGCCACCACGCCGGTCTGGCGGTGACGTCATCGCCGGGGAACGGATCGCTGTTTCAGGTTTTCTTCCCGGCCAGCGATCGCCCGCACGACCAACCGATGCAGCTGCCGCCGCTGGCGTCGACGCTGGGGCCGGCGGCGCAGGCCGGCGTACGCGGCTTGGCGCTGGTCGCCGACGACGAACCGGCCATCCTGCGCGCGACGGGCCTGACGCTGCGGCGGATGGGCTTTGACGTGCGCGAAGCCGCCGACGGCCGTGAGGTGGTTGACATCGTGGCCGCCTCGCCGGGCGCCTTCGCCTTCGTGCTGATGGATCTGTCGATGCCGCGCCTGTCGGGGCGCGAAGCCTTGCAAGAGATCCGGCGCCGCGAGCCCGACCTGCCGGTGATCATCGCCAGCGGCTACGGCGAGGAAGAGACCATCACCGACGACGTGACCGGGTTTCTGCCCAAGCCGTATCAACTGGAAGAGCTGGAACGACTGATCGCGCGCCTGTTCGCCCGCCGGCGGGCGAACAGCCAGCGCACCTGATGTGCGGCGCTTTACGGCACGCCGTTGGCGTTGACCGGATCAACGCCGAACAGATAGTTGCACAGCGCTTTGTAGTTGGTCTCGTTGCACGGCGATTCGTGACCGCCGGGCCCGTTGATGCGGTGAGAGTTGGCGTACGGCGGCCCGACGGACATGTTCGTCGGCTGGCCGGTGTAGCCCAGCTTTTCCATGGCGTACAAGTGTTGCGGGTGCTGCGGGTCCTGAAGCCCGGTCAAGGTGTAAAAGCGATCGATCGGCGTGGCCGGCTTCTCGGTGAACCAGGTCGCCGAAACCATCGTCGGGCAGTAAGCGTCCATGCCGGGCGGCGACCCGGCGTCGTTGTCGCGCGGACCGGCGAAGGCCACTGACCGCCAGGCGCGCACCAGCATGGCGAACCGAGGCGCATTGCTCGCTCCGTGCGAGATGCCGGTGAAGATGACGTCCGACCAGCGAACCGACCCGTCCTGGTTCAGGAAGTAACCCCACCCTTCGGTGGGAAAGTTCTTGTCCAGGTACTTGAGCGCCATCTCCGTCCGCTTGGCCACGCCGTCGGAGGGGACCATGTGGATGGTGGCGAATTCGTACTTGGTGGTGTGAGTGATGCCGTCGAATACCTGCTTGCGCGCGTCGCCGAAGAAGTCGGCGTCGCAGCGCAAGATGTTGTAGTTCTCGAACGCGGCCACGCCCAGCACGTGAAACCCGCGCGGCAGAACGAACGGACCTTCGTTGCCCAGCGTGCCGGCGGTGCTGCCCAGGCCTCCGAACGGCATCACCAGCTTGCCCACCATCTTCATCGAGCGCGGATCAACCGACGCCACTTCGTTGTTATCGTTGAACGACACGGCGGGATCGGCCTGACTGGCCTTGAAGGTGTGGGTGAGGCGCATCTTCGCCGCCGTG
Organism: Polyangia bacterium; assembly: GCA_036268875.1. Taxonomy (GTDB): domain Bacteria; phylum Myxococcota_A; class Polyangia; order Fen-1088; family Fen-1088; genus DATKEU01. Next base: position 28,295 of record DATATI010000041.1, read on the forward strand.
ACGCTGAGCGGTTTCCAGGGTGGCGTGTCGCCGGGTTCGACCGTGCCGGTGTCGGCGCCGCCTGCGTCGGGCGCGGCGCCGTCGCTGCCGGTGGCGCCGCCGCTGCCGGTGGCGCCGCCGCTGCCGGTGGCCACCGCGCCGCCGCTTCCTGTATCGCCGCCGCTGCCGGTGGTCGCGGCGCCGCCCGAGCCGGTGGTGATCGCGCCGCCGCTGCCGGTGGCCCCGCCACTGCCGCTGCCGCTGCCGGTTCCGCCGCTGCCCGACGAGTCAGCGCCCCCGGTGTCCGTGCTGCAGCCAAGAAGGCCCATGGCCATCCAGGCACCGGTCAACAAACCCAAGCCGCGTTTGGTCACTCGATCAGCTCCCTTCCGCGTCCGCCGGAGAGCAGCGCGCATGGTGTCCTAACAATCCAGTTGCCACACCGCCCGCGCCGGCCACCCAATCCCGCGACCCGGCGCTCCGCGCCAGCTTCCGGAAACGATATCACATCTGCCCACGTAATCCTGCCGATGAATCGATAAAGCCCGGCAAAACGCCCCTCAATTGCAGGGCGGCGTGAAGCCTGCCACTTGCACCTGTCGCAACGTCAACGTGGTGTTACCGGCGCCGACGAAGGTGAACGAGAAGACATCCTTCAAGATGTCCGGCCCGGGCGGACCACCATTCAGGCGAAAATCGGCGAACTTCAAGGTGACGATCTTGAAGGCATCGCCGGTGGGCACCAGATCATCGCGGTAATGATCGCCGCCGTGGGGGACGGTGCCGGTGCGGATCTGCAAGTACGCCGGCCCGGTCAACGAATACTCCAGCACCACGCCGGGCGCGGCGCTGAGATCGACGGCGTTCTTCGCTGGATCGGCGCCGCTGGTGTACTGGCCTTGGTTGTTGAGCGGCGTGTTCGCGGTTCCGTATCCGCTGGCGTCCGACAGCACCCAGGCGACGTGCATCTCGTACGCGCCGTTCACCAGGCGCAGCGGCGAGGCGGTGGGAGGCGTCATGGTCCCGCCGACCACCTGCATCTCCCAAACCTTCAGCCGCGAGACCGAAGGCGCGGTGCACGGGGTCAGGGGTGGCAAGCCAGTTCCGCCGTCGGCGGCGCCGGTGTCGCCGCCGCTGCCCGCGCTGTCGGGCGCGCCGCCGCCGTCCGAGGCGCCGATGGCACCACCGCTGCCGCTGGCACCTCCGCTGGCGACCGGCGCGGCGTCACTGTCGTTCTGCCCGCCGCTGCCGTTGCTGGTGTCGCCGCCGCTGCCCGTCGCGCCGCCTGTAGCTGCGGGCGATCCACTGCCGCCGCTGCCGCCCCCAGGCGCACCGGCATTATCACTGGTGGCGCAGCCGGCGATGGATCCGGCCAAAAACAAAACCAACGCGGCCGTCGATCGGGCAGGACGAAAAATCATGCGGTCTCGTCTCCTGGTCGGTGTTTGCTGGGGGAACCTCACCACCGCGCCCTCACGCCGAAGCGTCTCGAAGCCTTCAATGATACCGCAACCGCGATGGATCAGCGACGCCGGCGCCTGGCTGGCCGTCGGCGCGGTGCTCGACGGCGACCCGGATGATAAGGTGAGGCGATGGATCCCGACCGGTTGAAGGCGCTGCTGCAGGCCGTACAGACCGGGCAAGTCTCCGTCGACGAAGCGGTGCGCGATCTGCGCGACCTGCCGTTTCGCGCGCTGGGCTTCGCCAACGCCGACACCCACCGGCACCTGCGCACCGGCTTTCCCGAAGTGGTGCTGGGGCAGGGCAAAACCCCGGCCCAGATCGCCGCCATCTTGAACGAGCTTCACCGCGGCGGCTCGACGGTGCTGGCCACCCGCGTGTCGCCCGAGGCCGCCGAGCTGGTGGTGGCGGCGGTGCCGGGCGCGCGGCATCTGCCGGTGCCGCGCGCGGTGGTGGTTGGCCCGACGCCGCCGCCCGACCGCGGGCGCGGGACCATCGCCGTGCTCAGCGCCGGCACCGCCGACGTCCCCGTCGCCGAGGAAGCGGCGCTGACCGCCGAGCTGGCCGGCAACCGCGTCGAGCGTATCTACGACGTGGGCGTGGCCGGCTTGCACCGCTTGCTCGCCCATCGCGCGGTGATCGAGGAGGCGGAGATTCTGGTCGTCATCGCCGGGATGGAAGGCGCGCTGCCCAGCGTGGTGGGCGGGTTGTTCGCTCGTCCGCTGATCGCCGTCCCCACCAGCGTTGGTTATGGCGCCAGCCTGGGTGGGATCGCCGCGCTGCTGTCGATGTTGAATTCGTGCGCGGCGGGCGTGGCGGTGGTGAACATTGACAACGGTTTCGGCGCGGGGCACATGGCGGCGCTGATGAATCGAAAGCGATCACCGTGAGCAAGTCCTTGCACGGGTTGCACCTGCACCTGGAACCGACCTCCGGGATCGCCGGCGATATGGCGGTGGCCGCCCTGGTCGACGCCGGCGTGCCGGTGGCGGTGGTGCGCGAAGCGGTGGCGCGCATGGACGTGCGTGGATTGAAAGTCGGTTTCGAAACGCGCCGGCGCGGCGCTTTTGTCGGACGCGGGTTCGTCGTCGACTGGCCCGGCGCCCCGAAAACACCGCCGGCGAAAAAGCGCGCCGGCAAGAAAAGGGCGGCGCACGAGCAAGACGATCACGACCACGCCCACGCGCAGGGTCATGGCCACGACGACCATCACCAGGACCACCACCACGCTCACCCGCCGTCGCCTGCGCGGGTCGCCCACGGCCACGCCCACGACCACCGCGACTATGCCGAGATCCGCACCCTCATCAAACGCGCCAAGCTGGACGCCGACGTGGCCGCGCTGGCCGGCGACATCTTCGCGCGGGTCGCCGAGGTGGAAGCGGCGCTGCACGGCTCGTCGGTGGATCGGGTGACGTTTCACGAGGTCGGTGCCTATGACTCCATCGCCGATATCGTCGGGATCGCCGCGGCGATCGTCTGGCTGCGGCCGGCGTCGATCGGGGCGCTGCCGCCGGTGGTGGGCACTGGCAGCGTTCACACCGCGCACGGGTTGATGCCGGTGCCCGCGCCCGCCACCGCGGCGTTGCTGCGCGGAATGCCGATGCGCTTCGAAGGCGCCGGCGAATTGACCACGCCCACCGGCGCCGCCATTTTGGCCGCCACCGTCGACAATTTCGGCCCGCCGCCGCCGATGCGGCTTCTCTCCGTCGGCTATGGCGCCGGCACGCGCGAGCTTCCCGATCGACCGAACGTGCTGCGCGCGCTGCTGGGCGAACCGCTGGGCCAGGTGGACGCCGCTGCGCCGAGCGCGCTGACGTTGCTGGAAGCGAACCTGGACGACATGAACCCGCAGCTGCTCTCGCCGCTGTTCGACGCGCTGTTGGCGGCGGGCGCCGTCGATGTGTGGTCGGCGCCGATCTTGATGAAGAAGGGCCGCCCGGCCACCACGGTCAGCGCGCTGGCTCCGCCGGCGGCGCTGGCCGCGACCGAGCGGGCGTTCTTCTTGAATTCGACCACGCTGGGCCTGCGCGTGCGTCCGATCGATCGGGTGACGCTGGCCCGATCGTTCACCACGGTCAAAACGCCGTTCGGCGCCGTGAAGATCAAGCTCGGCAGTCTGGACGGCGCGGTGATCGGGGCGCAGCCCGAGTTCGAAGACTGCCGGCGGGCGGCGGCGTCGGCCAAGGTTCCGGTGCGCGCGGTGCTGGCGGCGGCGGCGGCCGAGGCCGAGCGCTGGCTGCGCGGAAAGGGCGCCGCCCGCCGGCCGGCACGCCATCGTTGACGAGGTCGTGGTGCTGAAAGAAGAAGAATTCTGCCGGTTGCTTGACGATGGCCTGGCCCAGGCGGCTCAGGTGCTGGCCGTGGGCACTGGCGAAAGCCAGCTTCACGCCGCCGCCGAGCACATCGCCCACGCGCTGGGTGCGGCCTCGGTGACGGTGCTGGCCTTGGTCTCCGACGCCGAGAGCGCGTACATCGTCGGCGACAGCGACGAGGCCGAGACCGGGCGCGTGCGGTTGCCGCTGGCGCAGTACCCGTACATCGGGCGCGCCCTGCAGACCGGCGAGGTCACCTTCAGCGGTGCCAGCTCGGGCAAACCGTTGATGGCCCATATCTCGGCAGTCTTCCCGATGATCGTCGGGCGCAAACCGCTTGGCGCGCTGCTGGTGCGTCTGCCGGGAGATTCGGCGATGAGCGTGCCGCCGATGATCATCAGCGCCGGCAAGATGGCCGCCGGCCTGGTGGCAATGGTCTTGAGAGGGGCGCGCGCCCTGGATCCCATCCGCGAACGGACGCGCAAGATCACGCTGCAGGATTTTCATGAAGAGCGCCGCGTGCGGGCCATCGAACGCTACCGCGCCTTCATCGACAGCGCGTCGGACGCCATCGTGGTGGTCGACGCCGGCGGGCAGGTCCTGTACATCAACCGCGCCGCTCAGGAGATCACCGGGTACGCGCGCGACGGTCTGGTCGGACGCAGCTTGAAGCAGATCGTTCCCGACTCGTATCGCCCGCTGCTGGAAGAAGCCATCGCCCGCGCCGCCGCGTCCGAGCCGATCGACAACTTCGATCTCGAGCTGGTGACGACGTCGGGCGATCACATCGTTGTGTCGGTGGCGTCGATCGGCATCCTATCAGAGCACGAGGCGGCCATCTTCGCCTTCCGCGACGTCAGCCTGGCCCGCAAGCTGGAGAGCGAGCTGCGGCGGACCACGGAGTTTCTCGAGCGCATCTTGAACTCGACCGTGGACGGGATCATCGCCGCGGACATGCGCGGGCAGGTGCTGTTGTTCAATCAAGGCGCTGAACGCATCTGCGGCTATCGCACGGCCGAGGTGATCGGGCGGATCTCGGTCAAGGAGCTGTATCCGGCGGGCGTGGCGCAAGAGGTGATGCGCCTGATCCGGTCGGCCGAACATGGCGGCGGCGGACGCCTTGAGCCGGTGCGCCGCGATCTTCTGAGCGCGTCCGGCGAAAGCGTGCCGGTGTCGATCTCGGCGGCGCTGGTCTTCGACGACGCCGGGCGCGAGATCGCCACCGTCGGCATCTTTTCTGATCTGCGCGATCGCCTGGGCATGGAAGAGCGCCTGGCCCACGCTCAAGAGAAATTGGCCATATCGGAAAAGCAGGTGGTGGCCATCGAACTGGCGGGCGCCGCCGCCCACGAGCTGAACCAGCCGCTGACGTCGGTGATGGGCTACGCGCAGATGCTGATGCGCAAGCTGCCGGCGCAGGATCCGCACGTCCCGCTGGTCGACACCATCCTGAAGGAAGCAGAGCGCATGGCCAAGATCGTGCGCCAGCTGGGCAGCCTGACCCGGTACGAGACCAAATCGTATGTCGGCGGGGCGCAGATTCTGGATCTGGTGCGATCAACCCGCGAGGGCGATCCGCCGCCCAAATAGTTTCAGCGGCGGTTCGGCTGACGACGCGCAGGAAAACTTTGCCGCCGGTGCCGGACCGGGTAGGGTGAAGGACCCGCAAGGAATCACCCACTGATGAAACCCGAGCAGATCACTGAAGCCCTGGAACAGGCCGCCGCCCACCTCGGCATTCGCGTCCGCTATGAAACCATGACCGGCGACACCGCCGGCGGGGGCGGGCTGTGCAAGGTGAAAGGTCAGTGGTGTGTCATCATCGACCGCAAGACCCCGCCATCGGATCGCGCCGCCGTGTTGGTCGAGGCGCTATCCACCTTCAACACCGACGATGTCTTCCTGCCGCCGCAAATCCGTGAGGCACTGGCCGCCAAACGAACCGCCTCCGAGCCGGATTCTCCAGCCGTCGAGCCGTAGCGCGCAGCTTCGCCGCGTTAGCTGTCGCGGGCGATTTCTCGCAGCTTCGCCGCCAGCATCGGATCGGTCTCGAGCGCGTCGCGCAGCGTTTCGCGCAGGCTGTCGCGCAGCGCGGTTGGCGCGGCGGCGCTCAGCTGTTGGTTGACGATGCGCTCAATCAGCTGGTCCATGGCCGCGGCCGGGGGCAGCGCGCCAGCGCGCAGGGCGGCGGCGATGTCGTGCGTGCCGACCACCCCGGGGGCGGGCGTGGCCGCCGCCTCCGTTTGCGCGACGCCCGAGCCACTGGCCAGCCGTTCAGAACTTGTCGGGGGTCCCCCTTGTGGGCGTTCGATCCCAGCCTTTTCGCCGGTTTTCAGGGCGCCCTGGGCCTCCCCGAGATCACTGGGGAGGGCGCCTGGGCCCGAGCCTGGTCCGGTCACTTTCATCGCTACCAATTTACAATCCTAGCATGGGGGCCAAGGCCCGCGTTCACCATGTGCCGCATGTTTTTCCTCTCGGGTCAGGTATCGGTCCGGGGGCGGCGTTGGTTGCCTGGTCGGTCGCGAATGAGGGGCGTTTTCGATAGAGCGATTGACAAAGGCGGGGGCCTTCGGCCAGCGTGCCGCCTATGTTGACCGCTTTGACCGACAAGCTGCGAGCGTTGGCCCATCAACAGATCGAAGGCCCGCGTCCGCCCGGCGAGCGGCCGGCCGTCAAACACCTGCGCAACCTGGCCAGCATCGCCAATGAATTGCTGGGCCGCCCGGTGTGCAGCCCCGAAGAGCTGGCGGACCGGCGAGCGCCGCCCGCGCCACCGCCTACCGGCCCTGAGGCGCCCACCGCACCGCAAGCGCCGGTCGCGCCTCGCCAGGCGCCGGTGCTGGTGTACTTCGACGGCAAGGACCACCGCACCAAGTCCAAGGTTGAAGAGCTGCTGCGTGGCCGCTCCATCGCCTTCCGCGTTCTGGACGTCACCGACGACGAAGCCGAAAAATCGTGGGTCACCACCGCCGCCCACAGCGACGAATTTCCCATCGTCGTCGTCGCGGGTGCCCCCGTCGGCGGCCTGGCCGAGTTGACCCAGCTCGACCTCACCGGCGAGCTGGGTCGTCGCGTGTTTGGCAGTTAGATCGCTTTCAAGAGACTGCGCCCGCCGGCTTCGCGGACGCCGCAAGATCTTAAGGGCTGCACGCGCCCGTGGTCCCGGTGGGGATCCACCAGTTGCCGGACACGGCCAGCATCGACAGCAGCGTGATGCTGCCGCCGTAATAGTCGCCGCCGTTGGTGCCTTTCATGTACGTCCAGCCGCGATCCAGCCAGGTCTGGTGGGAGGCGTCGGTGACCCCGGCGGCGACCATCGGCGAGGTGAACGAGGGGTCACTGCCCCCGGCGTTGCTGTCGTCGCCGGTGGTGGGAAACGACGCCTTCATCGCCGACGGGGTGTCGTTGTATTTGGTGCGCGCCCAGGTGGCCATCTTGTTGTCGACGTCCAGCGAGCCGGCATACCCGAACTGCACAACTGCCACCGCTTGCCGCCACGGCACACGGCACGAGTTGTAGCCGAAGCAGTCATAGCAAGGCCCTTCGTCGCCGGTGCCGGTCTTCGATCCCACCGGCGGGTTGTCGACCACGAAATCGGGGACCAGGCCGGTGTCGGCATTGCGCACCTGCTTGAGAATGGCCACCGAGCCAGCGGCGACGTCCGACCAGGCGGCGTGGCCGGTGATGGCCGCGAAGGCCAGCATGTGATCGACCATGTAATCGGAAGGTCGGGTGAGGTCCGGCTTTGATTCAGGCGCCACCGAACCGAGGTGAGTGGGATCGCCGATGTTGAGGCGGGGGAAGAATTGCCCACTGCCGGTGGTGATGAACTTGTCTTCCATGCCCGCGATGACCGACTTGGCGTCGACGAGGTAGTGATTGGTCGCCTCGTCACCCCACTGGTCGTAAGCGATCAGAAGCGAGTAGCCCATGTCCATGTCGCCGTCGGTGGCGGGCGGCTGCGCTTTGATCGTCGGATCGCCGTTGCCCGGCACCACCCACGACATGAGGCGCGGATCCGAGCTGGACGGAAACGCTTTTCGCACCCGGTTCAAGCTGTCGAAGACAGTCTTGGCATTGGGATCGTGGCCCGCCATCAACGCGGTTATCAGCATGGCGTAGCCGTGGCCTTCAGACTGCGAGACCTGTTTGACGTTCGCCGGCCAGCCGAAGATGTTCCCGGCGGCGCCGGCGGCGATGTAGTTTTCGCCGTTGACCGCGCCGGCGGTGAATTTTTTGATCAGGGTCTTCCAGACGTCGTAGTAGTGGCCGACGTCGGCGTCCATCGTTGCCTGGGCCACCGTCGGGTGAATGCAGGTTGCGCAGCCGGGGTAGCCGCTGTGCTGCGGGAACGGGCGGCGCGGCTGTCCAGCAGCGGCGGTGGCCGTGCACGCGGTGGGCGCATCGTTCGGGCCTACCACCTTGTCGACGGACGCGTCGGTCGTCGCCGGGTGATCGACGGCGGCGTCGGTCTCGGCCACTCCACCGCCCGCCCCGCCGCTGGCCGTGACAGCGCCGCCCGAACCATCACCGCTGGTGCCGCCGCTGGCACCGCCCGAGGCGCCGCCGTTCGTGGCGCCGCTGCCGCCCGCCGGCGTGCCGGCCGACGATCCGCAACCGGCCAGGCTCAGCGACACGCCGAACAGAATCGATGCGATCGACGAAAAAATAGGCGAGCGCGACATGGCGGCGCTCAGGATGCCGCCATCGCCGCCAACGGGGCAAGCCCGATTGACCGGGCCGGTCTGACCGGCCGCACTCTCATTACGGGCGGCCCGGGCAAGAGGGTGTAAACTTCGGCGGTGGGCTTCGTCCGCGGATTCATGGCGCCGTTTCGCGGCGGGTTGTTCATCGCGCGGCAGCGCATGTGGCGGTACCTGTTCGTGCCGTTATTGCTGAACGTGGCACTGGCGGTGGGGACGCTGTGGGCCGCCGCGGTTTACTGGCATCAAGAGCTGGCCACGCATCTCCAATCGTCGCCGATTGTTGGTTGGATTTTGCTTGGCGCCATCACCTTGGTGGGCGGCGCGGTGCTGTTCATTGTTCTACAGCCGGTGCTGGGCGCGATCTTCAACGACCGCCTGAGCGAGAAGGTGGAGCACAAGATTCGCGGCGCCGCGCCGGTAGCGCCTTTCCTGGCGTCCACCGGCCAGGCGATCGTGCACGGTCTGTTGAAGCTGCTGCTGTATGGAATCGCCTTGCTGGTCGGGCTGACCCTCACCGCGCTGACCGGGGTGGGCAGCTTGATCGGCATCGGCCTCGGCGGGTTATTCTTGGCCTATGACGGCTTCGATTACCCGCTGTCGCGCCGGGGGAAAACCTTCGCCGGCAAGTGGAGCTACCTGGCGCGCCACCCGGCGCAGACGGTCGGCTTTGGCCTCGGCGCCACAGTGCTGTACTTGATTCCGCTGGCTTTCATCGTGGCGCCGCCATTCGCCGCAGCCGGAGCCACGCTGGCGTTCCTGGACGCTGACGCCAAGGCGACGGCGAAAGCGGCCCGCAAGGCCGCGCGCTCGGCAGCGGTGGGCGGCGCCGGCAAGCAGGTGGCGGGAAGCTCCTAGACAGCGATCGTGAGCCGGCATACCTTCCAATTGACATTTCAGCTGGTTAGGTCAGATAAATACCGGGCATTGCTTCCCCGAAATTCCCCATGGTGAGTGGTCAGGTCGAAAAGAGGGTCGCGTCGCTTTGAAGAAGCCCATCCCATTCGGCAAGTACTACCTCCTCGAGCGGATCAACGTCGGAGGCATGGCCGAGGTCTTCAAGGCCAAGGCCTTCGGCGTGGAGGGCTTCGAGCGCATGCTGGCGGTCAAGCGCATCCTCCCGAACATCGCCGAGGACGAAGAGTTCATCACGATGTTCATCGACGAGGCGAAGATCGCGGTGCAGCTGCAGCACGCGAACATCGCTCAAATTTTCGATCTCGGTAAGGTCGACGAGAGTTACTTCATCGCGCTTGAGTACGTGAATGGGCGCGACCTGCGGTCAATCTTCGATCGGGCGCGGGCCAAGGGCGAGGTGATGCCCATTCGCCAGGCCTGTTACGTCGTCATGCAGGTGTGCGAGGGCCTGGACTATGCCCACAACAAGCGCGACGGCCAGGGCCGCGAGCTGCACCTGGTCCACCGCGACATCTCGCCGCAGAACGTGCTGGTCGGATACGAAGGCGAGATCAAGCTGATCGACTTTGGTATCGCCAAGGCAGCTGGCAAGGCGTCCAAGACCCAGGCGGGAATCCTGAAGGGCAAGTTCGGCTATATGTCGCCCGAGCAGGTGCGCGGCCTGCCCATCGACCGGCGCAGCGACATCTTCTCGGTCGGGATCGTGCTTTACGAGATGCTGACCAACGAAAGGCTGTTCGTCGGTGAGAGCGACTTTTCCACCCTGGAGAAGGTCCGCAACGTCGAGATCATGCCGCCGTCGTCGTACAACCGGAACATCCCCGGCGAGCTGGAGCGCATCTCGCTGAAGGCGCTGGCCAAGGATCCGGAAGATCGCTATCAGAACGCCATCGATCTGCACGACGACCTGCAGGCATTTTTGTACACGGTGGGCGAGCTATATTCGCGCAAGGATCTGGCGGCTTGGATGAAGAAGATGTTCGCCACCGAGATCGAAGACGACAACGCGAAGATCGAGCAGTTTCGTCAAATCGCCGCCCCGTCCAGCCGCAAGGACGCGGACGATAACTTCCTGGGCGCCGCTTCCGGCAACGGCGCCAAAAAGGTGAAGAAGAGCGTGCCCGATTCACCGATGGGATGGGATGACGAAGAGCTGGACACCCAGATCTTCGACAAGGAACCAAGCGACGAGATAAAGACGCTGGAAACGGAAGACCTCTTTTACGAGGACGACGACCGCACCGTCGCCAATCAACCGGCGCCGGATATTTTGCGGGCCGCCACCGCGCCCGATCTGGTGGCGACGCCGAAGCCGCGCCTGCTGGCCAAGCCAACGGCGGGCCACGGCAGTGGTCCTGCGCCTGGGTCTTCTACGGGTGGCGGTCGCGGGATACCGGGCCCCGGGGGATCGGGCTCGGGACCGGTGCCGGCGCCGCGGCCGGTGCGGGCCCCGGCTTCGCCGCGACAGACGCTGATGGGCATGCCGGCGCCCGGACTGCCCTCGCCGCTGTCTCGTCCGCCCGCGGACGGCGGTGGACTGCCGCCGCCCGGACACGGGGCGGCGCTGCGGCCGAAGACGCAGCCGTCGATGCCGGTATCGTCACACGTCCCGCCCGCCGGACCAGCCGCACCGGCGCCGATGGCCTCCGGTTCGTCAGCGTCGCACCCGGCCTTCTCGTTCGAGAGTCCGGCGCCGTTCGGCAGCGGATCGTTCCTGACCGGCGGTCCGGAGAGAAACGCGCGCGGCGGAAAATACGCGGCGATGGTCTTCCTGGCCTTGCTGGTGATCGGCGGGACGGTCGCTTACTGGTACTACAGCAGCAACAAGCCGGGGCAGGTGCAGATCGCCACCGTGCCCTCCGACGCCACCGTGCTCATCGACAACGTCAAGGTCGCCGATCACTCGCCGGTGACGATCGAAAAGCCGCTGGGTCAATACACCTTGTCCGTCACCCACGACGGGTACGTGCGCAGCGATCAGAACATCGAGGTGAAGGCCGGCCAACCGGTGGCGCTGAACATCGCCCTTGAACCGTCGCCCGACACCGGGTTCGAACTGACCAGCGATCCGCCCGGAGGCATGGTCTGGCTGGACGGCGCGGTGATCAACGGCGCCAACGGACCGGCGCGCACCGACTTTCGCGCCTACCGCATTCCGCCCGGCCACCACGTCATCGAGATCAAGGGCGAGAGTCGTTTCAAGCCCTGGAAGCAGGACATCGAGATCGAGCCAGGATCGATCCGCAAGGTGCACGCCACGCTGGTGCAGGTGGGTGCCGGCGCCGGGAGCGCCGAGCGCGAACCCAGCAAGCCGGCGCCGAAACCCGAGCCGACGCCAGTGGTCGCCGCGGCGCCGGCGCCGATCGAGGCACCCCCGCCACCCCCACCGCGTCCGACGGTGGCAGTGAATACGCCGCCCCCGTCGCCGCCGTCTACCAGCAAGCCGCCGTCGACCGCATCTTCCGAGACCGGCGCCGGCACGGCGAGCAGCAGCGGCTCCAGCAATCGGTCGTCGTCGACGACGTCCCCCGGTTCGTCGCGGGCCGCCTCGACGCCCTCCGTGCCCGCCGTCGCCCGCCGCCGCCGCGACACCACCGACGACGACAGCACGCCCACCAGCAGCCCGAAGGGCATCTACGGCGAGAGCGGCGACTGTGTCATCACCGTCGGCTCGCGTCCGTGGTCGGAGGTCTGGATCGACGGCAAGAACACCACCAAGCACACGCCGATCGCCGATCTGAAGGTTCCCTGCGGCCGGCACCGGCTGGGGTTCAAGCGTCCCGACCTGCAGATCGATCGCACGGAATCCATCACCGTTCGATCGGGCGAGAAGTTCAAGCAGGTCTACACGCTGACCAAAGAAGCCGATTTCTAGAGAGGCCTGCTGATGTCGTTGAAGGTCGAGGCAACGCCAGCCGGGCTTGGCGAGGGAACCCCGGCCCATCACTTGCCGGTTGCGGCTGTTGCGCCGCCGTCGCGTGCTGATGCGCTGGAGGCCGAGTGGCGCGCCTATTTCCGCAGGCGGCCCGACGACATCGCCCATCCGGCGGCGCGCGACTTCATGAACCGCGATCTGGCAGTGGCGCTGGCCCGCCTGATTCCCGCGGACGCCTCGGTGCTGGAGCTCGGCTGCGGCCGCGGCGACCTGCTGGCGGCGCTGCCGCAGGCCGAACGCCAGGGCGTGGATTTCTTGCCCGAGACCGTCGACGAGGCGCGCGTTCGCCATCCCGCGCTGTCCTTCGCCGTCGACGACGCCACCCACCCGCCCGCCCCCGGCGCGCCGGGCTGGGACGCGGTGATCTGCGATCGCCTCTGCCACAGCGTCCTCGACATCAAGGCGTTGCTGACCGGCTGCAAACGTCGCCTGCGCGAGGGCGGCCGCATTTACCTCACCTGCTTCAATTACTTGTGGGAGCTGCCCACGCGCCTGGCCGAGGTGGCGGGCTGGAAGCAGCCGGCGCCCACCGCCAACTGGCTGTCGGACAGCGACTTTCGCAATCTGTTCGACATCAGCGGCCTCGAGGTGGTCCGCTTTGAAGATCGCCTGCTGTTGCCGCTGCAGATCGCGGGTGCGTCGTCGATCGTCAACCGCTATCTCGTGCGCATGCCCGGGATGCAGCACCTGTCGCTGTACCGGATCTACGTCCTGCGCGAACGCGAGCGCGATCGGGGCCGCGACGCCGCCGTCATCCGCCAGCGCCAGCGCATCGGCGCCAGCGTCAGCGTGGTAGTGCCGACGCGCAACGAAGCCGGCAACGTTCAGGCGGCCATCGACCGCACCCCGGTGATGGGCTCATCGACCGAGCTTGTCTTCGTCGAGGGCGGGTCGTCCGACGGCACCTGGCAGACCATCCAGGGGTGCATCCGCCACTATCAAGGACCGCTGACGCTGCGGGCGTTTCAGCAAACGGGCAAAGGGAAGGGTGATGCCGTGCGCCTGGGGTTCGCCCAGGCCACCGGCGATCTTCTGATGATCCTGGACGCCGATCTCACGGTTCCGCCCGAAGATCTGCCGGGCTTTTACGAGGTGGCCACCCGCGGCCACGCCGATTTTATTCAGGGCACGCGCCTGGTTTATCCGATGGAGAAGGGCGCCATGCGCTTCTTCAACAAGCTGGGCAACGTGGCCTTCTCCCAGCTTTTCTCTTACTTGTTGCAGCAGCCGATCCGCGACACTCTGTGCGGGACCAAGGTGCTCTGGCGGGCGGACTACGAACGCATTGCCGCCGCCCGGCATTACTTCGGCGACTTTGATCCATTCGGCGACTTTGACCTCATCTTTGGCGCCGCCCGGTTGAATTTGAAGATCGCCGAGATCCCGGTGCGCTATCGCGATCGCACTTACGGCGAGACCAACATCGCCCGCTGGAAGCACGGCTGGCTGCTTTTGCGCATGTCCGCGGTGGCGGCGCGCAAGATCCGCTTCGTCTGACGGCGATGCTGACGCCCGCCCAGCGCGCCGACACCCTGAAGCGTTTCGACCAGCACCGCCGCGCCTGGGCGGAGAACCCGACTTTACAAATTCTTTACGGAGAGTGGTACGGCCGCATTCGCCGCCACCTGCCGCCGCCGGTCGACGGGCCGTGGTGGGAGCTCGGCTCTGGGCCCGGTTTCGCCCGGAGGTTCATCCCGGAGCTGTCGCTTTCGGATCTGGTGGCCGCGCCCTGGCACGATCGGGAGATCGCCGCCGACGCCTTGCCGTTCGCCGACGGCAGCGTGGGGGCGCTGGTGCTGTTCGACGTGCTTCACCATTTGCCGTCATCGGCCCGATTCTTCGCCGAGGCGACCCGGGTCTTGCGCACGGGCGGGCGGGTGGTGCTGTGCGAACCGGGGATCAGTCCCTTGTCGTTCCCGGTCTACAAGTTCCTGCACGAGGAGCCTCTGCGCCTGTTCGTCGATCCCTTTGTGATGGGGACGGTCACAGAGGGCGCCGACAAGGATCCCTTCGATTCGAACCAGGCTATCCCCTCGCTGATGTTCGGGCGGCCAGGGGGACGGCGGCGCTTCCGCCACATGTTCCCCACCCTGGAGATCCGCACTGTTGAACGCCTGGCCGGCCTTAGTTATCCGGCCTCGGGGGGATTTTCGCGAGGTCCTTTGCTGCCGGCGCCACTGTGGCGGCGATTGTTTGCTGTCGAACGGTTCCTGCCACAATGGATTTTCAGTTTGATCGGTTTTCGTTTGCTGATCGTACTGGAAAAACAGTGACCAAACGCGATGCGTCTCTTTCGTCGGTTGATCCTGGTCGCCGCCACCGCTCGCCGGTCGTGCTAAGGTGCGCCTCTATATTCTTGGATTGATGGCGCTGCGAGATTCCAGTGAAATTTCAGCACACGCGTACCTTGCTGTCGGCCGCCGCGCTCCTGGCGTTTGGCTGCGGCGCCGAGCCGGGGCCAGGTTTGATTCCCGGGGTCGACTCTGGTCTGCCGCCTGATCCGACCGGGACCGGCGGCGCGGCGATCGACGCTGACGGAACCGGCGGTACGCCGGACGGGACCGGCGGCGCGGTGATCCCCATCGGCGGCAGCGGCGGCGACATGGGGATGGATGCCGCGGTCGACGTCGCCCAGGACACCGCTCCGGTCGATGTGCCGGTGCTCAGCGACGGCGGCGCCGACGTACCGGTCGGGCCCTTCACCTGCAATCAACTGCTGGGTCCGTCCAACATCACGCAGTGGTGGCCGGTATTCGAAGCTCTGATGAACGGCGACCACTGGCAATACATGGCCGGCTTGCACGCCTTCGTAGACAACTGGGCCGATCCGAACAGCCCGTTCTGGACGACGGCGGTGACGTCACCGTGCACCAGCGGTGCAAAGAATCCCGATCGGGTGCTGCTGGTCGTCTTCAGCACGACGCTGACGCAGGCCGCTTTCCAGCCGGCCATTACCAAGGCCGTGGCCACCATCAAAACAAAATATCCCGGCGTCAAACGCATCGAGCTTTTGACCAACCCGCGCAGCCCGATGAACAAGCTGTGCACCGGCGACGATCCGAACAGCGTGGTGCCGCCATACATCGACCAGGCCATTCAAAACGTCGCCGATCAATCCGGCGGGGACGTGACGGTGGGCCCAAAGATCGAGGTCGGCTCGTGCACTTGGTGGGACGCGCACGGCACAGATTTCACCTCCACCGGCGCCGCGGGCGTCGGTGCGCTGTACGGCGCGTACTACAAGACCCGCCTTTAAGGCGAGGTCCTGGTCTTGGTCCAGGCGCTGCACTGATAAAGCGCGGCGGTGACCGGGGCCAGCGGCGGGAAGGCCACCCGGGCCAGCGGCGTCAGCACGCGCCCCAGGGCGGCGGCGATGCGCGCCGGCGGGCTGACGTGGTGGTCGTCGATGCCGTGAAACCCGATGGCTTCGAAGGCGCGGGTCATCAGGCGGCTGACCATCGGGTAGCCGGTGACCAGCGTGCCGCCCGGGGCCAGGGCGCGAGCCAGGCCGCGCGCAGCGCCGTCGGCGTCGGCGATGTGCTCCAGCACGGAGAAGCAGACGATGGCGTCGAAGCGATCGGCGGGCAGATCGTCGTCGCGCAGCAGATCGGCGCGCCGAAAAACCGCCTGGCATCCCGGTGCCACCTGCGATTGCAGGCCAGCCGCCAGCGTCAGATCGGTGCCGGTATATTCGGCGTATCGCTTGGTCAGCGTCGACACCAGCACGCCGCTGCCCACGCCGATCTCCAGCACGCGATGCCCACCCGATGGCAGCAGATCCAGGCCCATCTGCAGGCGGTGCCGGTAAAGCCAGCCCACCCACCGGTGGTAGTAGTACGGCAGCGGATCGTGGGCGTCGTTCGGGCGCAGGACGCCGGCCGCCGGCAGCTCAAGGCGCAGGGGCACGCGACGTCGCTTTCTCGATCAGCGCGGACAGATCGACGCCCGGTTTGCGGCGCACGCCGGTGACCACGGAGAACGCCTCCGGCGCATAGGGATACCCGTTCGAGACGAGATCGCGCAGCTCGGCGGCGCCGCGGGCCAGCTCGTCGGCGGCGGTGTCGGCGCGCAGCGTGCGCAGCTTGCGGCGGATCTCTTCGCGGGTCTCTTCGTTGCTGGTCACGGCGTAGGTTTGCTCGAGGTGCTTGATGGCCAGGGCGGTGCCGCCCCGCTGGGTCAGCATCTGCGCCACCAGATTCGGCAGCCAGGGCGGCACGCCGTCGAACAGCGTGGCCCGGCGCAGGGCTTCGACGCCGCCTTGCCGCCAGTCGGGCACGCGCGGATCATTTTCGCCGGCCAGCGACGGCAGGTCGAAGAACTGGTTGAAGCCAAGCTGAAACCAGATCTCCCAATCGTCGGGAAATTCGCGGGTGCCGCGCGCCAGGATGCGGTTCGCCGCCAGCGTGGCGTCGACGGAGAATGTCTTGCCGTTGTAGACCAGCATGGCGGCGCCGCGCCGGTAAAGACTGTGAAAGCGCGGATCGAGATCGATCGCCGTGGTGAGGTACCGCTCCAGCCAGCGCTGTTCACCCTTGGTCGCCAGCTGCGTCCCGAAGTAGACATTTGCGCGCGCCGCCACCAGATCGGCGGCCAGCGCGGTGTGGCCCAGGCTGGCCAGGCGCAAGCTGTTGGCGCCCGGCAAATAAAGGGTGTCGGCCTCGGGCGGCCAGGTGGCGCGCAGGGCCAGGCTGCGGGTCAACGCCGCGTGGGTCAGCGTCGCCAGGGCCAGCGCGGCGACGACCGCGGCGGCGAGCAGCGGGCGCGACAGACGATCCGGGCGCGCCGCGGCCAGGACCGGCGCGCTCACGACGATGGTTCCTCGCCGCCCTTGCTGCCGCCGCCAGTTGCCAGGGTGCTGGCCATCGTGGCGTCACCGGGTTCGCCGTCGGCGCCGGAGAGCCCCAGCTTGGACATCCGGTAGCGCATCGATCGAAACGAGATCCCCAGGACGCGCGCTGCCTCGGTGCGGTTGCCGTCGGTGCGCTCCAGCGCCTTCAAGACAATCCCCCGTTCGAAGGTCTCCAGCTCTTTTTCCAGATCGAAACCGACCGCCGGCAGGTCTGGCACGCCGACCGCCGCCGCCGGGCGCGGGGTCAGCTCGGGCAAGGCGTCGGCGGTGATGCGGCCGTCGACCGCCAAGGTCACCGCGCGCTCGACCAGATTTTCTAGCTCGCGCACGTTGCCGGGAAAGTTGTACGCGGTCAGCGCCGACATCGCCGCCGGATCGACGCCGCCGATGGGATGGCCGTGCTCGGCGGAGAACTTGCGAACGAAGTGATTCACCATCAGCGGCACGTCCTCGCGCCTTTCGCGCAATGGCGGCATGCGCACCTGGATGACATTCAGCCGGTAGTAGAGATCTTGGCGAAAGGCGCCTTTTTCAACCTCCGTCTCCAGATCGCGGTTGGTGGCCGCCACCACGCGCACGTCGATCTCGCGCTCGCTGACGCCGCCGACCGGTTTGACCTTTCGTTCCTGCAGCACGCGCAGCAGCTTGACCTGCATGGGCAGCGGCAGCTCGGCCACCTCGTCCAGCATCACCGTGCCGCCGTTGGCCGCCTCGAACAACCCGATCTTGTCGCTGGCCGCGCCGGTGAACGAACCTTTGACGTGGCCGAACAGCTCGGACTCGATCAGCGTCTCGGGGATGGCGCCGCAGTTCACCGGCAAGAATGGACGATCGGCGCGCGGCGACAGCTCGTGCAGGGCGCGCGCCGCCAGCTCCTTGCCGGTGCCCGATTCGCCGACCACCAGCACGCTGGTGCGGGCCGGCGCGATCTTGCGCAGCAGATCGAACACCCGCTGCATGGCCGGCGATTTTCCCAGCAGGCGATCGAGCTTGTACCGGCCCTTGATCTCGTCGCGCAGCACCACGTTCTGGTGCAGCAGGAGGCGCCGCTCGAGAGCGCGCTCGACCACCAGGCCGACCTCGTCCAGCTTGAACGGCTTGACCAGGTAATCGTAGGCGCCGGCCTTCATCGCCGCGATGGCGGTCTCGGCGGTGGCGTAGGCGGTGACGACGATGACCTGGGTGTCGGGGCGAACCGTCTTCGCCTGCGCCAGTACGTCCAGGCCGGTGCCGTCGGGCATCTGCAGATCGGTGATCACCAGATCGAACTCGGTCGCTTCCAGGGCGGCGCGCGCTTCGGCGGCGCCGCTGGCGGTGGAGAGGGTGTAGCCGGCGCGCTTGAGGTAGATGCTCAGGAACTCGCGCATCGACCGTTCATCGTCGACGACCAGGATGTGGCCTGACGGAGTGGTCATGGGCGGGCGAGCTTCCTCATGAGCGTTTGCGCGCCACCAGGATGACAAAGCCGCCCAGGTTGCGCAGCCCCGGCACGTCGCAGGCCGCGCGTTCGGCCCAGCTGAAAAGCCGGGCCATCGGGGCGACGTCGAACACCCGCGACGTCGGCGTCACCACCCGTACGCCGCGCAGGCCGATCACTTCCAGATCGGGCGGCAAGTACGAACGCGCTTTGTCGATGGTGTCGTAGCGGGTGAAGACGTCGCGCTCCGTCGTGCCGCTGGCGATGTGCCCTGGTTTGCCCAGGCGCTTGGCCAGATAGCGCAGCGAGTACGGGTTGTAAAACTCCAGTAAAAGATGCCCGTTCGGGCGCACCAGCCGCCCCAGCTCGGCCAGCGCTTTTTCGACCGGCGGGATGTGGGCCAGCACTTTCATGCAATAGACCAGATCCACCGACGCCGTCGGCAGCGGCACGTCGGTCAGCGATCCTTGCACCACGCGCAGCCCGCGCCCGCGTGCCGCGCCCAGCATGCCGCGCGACAGATCCAGGCCCACCGCTGACCGGGCCACGCGCGCCGTCTCGCGCAGCAGCAGGCCGGTGCCGCAGCCGGCCTCGAAGACGTCGCGGCCGGCTCCATAACGGCGGACCAGGTCCAGCTCCAGCTCGTCGATCAGCCGGTGATAGCCGTGGTGGCGTTCCTTCTCGTAGATGCTGGAGAAGCGATCGTAATAATCCTGGGTGGTCGGCACGGCGGTGCTGGACATGAAACGGCGGCTATTATGCCACGCGCGTCCGATTCCCGGCCGCGCGTCTTTGTCGGCGGGCGACGATGACGAACAGGACGCCCGACAGCAGGAACGCCAGCATTGCCGCCTGCAGTCCCATCGACACCGACGGTTGCGGCGTGCCGTCGGGGCGGGTGGAACCGAGCCGATCGGCCAGCCAGCCCACCGCGGACGGTCCGGGTGAATTTCCCAAAAGCTGAATCCCGAACATGAACACCGCTTGCAGGGTGGCGGCGTACTGCGGTGGTCCCAGCTCGTCGACGATGGCGGCGGCGGGGCCGTTGTAGACCGACAGCAGGAACACCGCGACGAACGTCAGAGCCATGAAGGCGGTCCGGCTGGGGATCATCAGCGAGAGGGCGCCGACCGGAAACGCCAGCAGCAGCGACAGGCCGATGGCCAGCGCGTGCCCGCCGGCGGCGCGCCGGTTGAGCGCGTCGCCCGCATAGCCGCCGGCGATGACTCCGCCCGCCCCGCACACCAAGCCGACGATAGCCATGAAGATACTGCCGACCACGACGGTGAAGTGCCGCTCTTCGATGATCACCCAGCGCGCCCAGAAGATGAGGGCGCTGGCGCCGAAGGTGGCCAGGATGCCGCCCAGCAGAGCGAAGATGTACGTCGGCGCCAGCAGATACGCGCGCGCCGGCAGCGTGCCGGGGCGGGGCAGACGATCGGGCGCGGCGATGAAGGCGGCGCCCAGGGCCAGCAGGATCGACGGGCCGCCGGCGATCCAGAACACCGCCCGCCAGCCCAGCAGCGGGGCCAGCACCGCGCCCAGCACCAGGCCGCTGGTGCCGCCGAGAGCCATGCCGACGTTGTAGATGCCGAGCGCGCGCCCGCGCTTTTCCGGCGTGGCGTCGGCGCACAGAAGCGTATTCGCGCTGGGTCCGTAGGCGCCTTCGCCGACGCCGACCAGGCCGCGAAAGAAGAGCAGCATCGGCAGCGACGTCGACAGCGCCGAGCCGATGGTGGCGATGCTCCACACCACGATGCCCCCGAAGATCACCTTGCGCGGCCCGATGCGATCGGCGATCGGCCCCGAGGCCAGCGACGAGACGGCGAAGACGAGCAGATTGACCGTGGCCAGGGCGCCCAGTTCGGCCTTGGTCATGTGAAAGTCGGCGCCGATGAGCGGCGTCATCCCGTACACCACCTGCCGGTCGAGATAATTGAAGAAATTGATCAGCGTCAGCAGCGGCAGCGCCGCGATGCCGCTGCGCTGAGCCGGCGCGGGTGCGGGCGACGCCGACCCGGGCCCGGCGTGAGCGACGCTCACCGCAGGCTTTCCAGACAGGCCAGGGCCTCCGGCTTCGACCAATCTCGCTTGTTGATGAAGTAGTGGCGCACTTTGCCGCTGGCGTCGATCAAGTAAGTCTCCGGATATTTTTCGGTCCCGTATTTCTTGGGGACCTCTTTGCTGAGGTCTAGCAGGACGCCCATCTTGGTGCCGGCGGTGAAGAATCGGCGGATGGGCTCCCACCCGTCGTCCACGCTGACCGCCATCATGCGGATGTCGGTGTTCTCGATGGTGCGGGCCAGCTCTTCCATCGACGGCATCTCTTCGATGCAGGGCGGACACCAGGTGGCCCAGAAATTCACCAGCACCGGGTGGCCGCGCTGCGAGCGCAGCGAGACCAGCTTGCCGCTGGCGTCGGGCAATTCGAAGTCGGGCGCCTCGCGGTTCAGAAGTGCGACGGGAACCGGGTCGGGGTTCAAGCCCCGGCAGGCGTTGGCGCGGGTGCGTTCCAGGCTTTCGTGGGCACCGGCCAGAAACCGGGTGGTCACGTAAGCCAGCGCCAAAACCGTCAGCGCGAGCGCCGCCGTCGAACCGTTGCGCGTCTTCATGTTGCTGCTTAGGGATCTGTCTAACACGGCGACGGCTGCCCCGGCACCTTAGAGCTGCAGGCCGACCACACCGGCGATGGCGCGCACGGACGTCATCAGGGCGGCGAAGCCTTCGGGGGTCAGCGACTGCGGCCCGTCGGACAGCGCCTTGTCGGGTTGCGGGTGGACCTCGACCATCAGGCCGTCAGCGCTCATGGCCACCGCGGCGCGGGCCAGCGCTGGCACGGACGCGCGGTCACCGGTGCCGTGCGACGGGTCGATGATGATCGGCAGGTGGGTGAGGCGTTTGATGAGGGGGATCGAGCCGAGATCGAGGGTGTTGCGGGTCATCGTCTCGAAGGTGCGGATGCCGCGCTCGCAGAGGATGACGTCGTAGTTGCCTTGCTTGAGGATGTACTCGGCGGCCATCAGGAACTCCTGGATTGTCGCCGAGAGCCCGCGTTTGAGCATCACCGCCTTGCGCACGCCGCCCACGGCTTCCAGCAACGAGAAGTTCTGCATGTTGCGGGCGCCAATCTGCAGGACGTCGGCGTAGCGGGCGACCAGCTCGACGTCGCGGGTGTCCATCACTTCAGTGACGATGGGCAGGCCGGTGGCGGCGCGCGCCTCGGCCAGGATCTTCAGGCCGTCTTCTTTCATGCCCTGAAAGGCATACGGCGACGTGCGCGGCTTGAAGGCGCCACCGCGCAGAAAGCGCGCGCCGGAGGCTTTCACGGCGACCGCGGCGGTCATCAGTTGCTCGCGGCTCTCGACGGCGCACGGGCCGGCGATGATGCCGAAGTGGCCGCCGCCGAACTGGCCAGCGCCGATCTTGACGGCGGTGTCGTTCGGCTTGACCTCGCGCGAGACCAGCTTCCACGGCTTCGAGACCGTCACTGCCTCGGCCACGCCCGGCAGCACGTTGAAGAGGCCGGGGTCGAGCGGGCCTTGATTGCCGGTGATCCCGATGGCGAGACGGGTGGAGCCCGGGATCTCGTTGGGCGAAAAGCCGAGCTGGCGAATCTTCGCTTCCACCGCGGCCACGTCCGCCTGGGACGCGTCCGCTCGCATGACAATGAGCATCTGCGCCCATTTTCACCCAATAAATTGCGGCCGCCTACTTCCGGACCTCATCCCGACCTTCTCCCCGCTGCGCGGGGAGAAGGAGATCGGGAAGCGAGCGCAGCGAGCCCCTTACGTCTTGCGCTTCGCGACGGCGACCTTCTTGCCGCCGCCTTCCTTCTTGGCCAGCTCGGCGTCGATGATCTTCTTGAAGGTGTCCAGCGGGTACGCGCCGGCGATCTTGCGGCCGTTGATGAACACCGCCGGCGTGCCGTTGACGCCGACGGCGCTGCCTTCCTTGGTGTCGGACTCGATCTGGCTCTTGTACTTCTGCGCGTCGAGGTCGGCCTTGAACTTGCCCATGTTGAGGCCCAGTTCCTGGGCGTACTTCTCCAGGCTAGGGCGATCCAGGTTCTGCTGGTTGGCGAACAGCTTGTCGTGCATCTCCCAGAACTTGCCCTGGGCGCCAGCGGCCATCGCCGCTTCCGCCGCCGGCTCGGCGTTGTTGTGGAAGGGGAGCGGATAGTTCTTCCACACCTGCCGCACCTTGCCGCCATAGTCCTTCTCGATCTGGGTCAGCGTCGGCTCCACCCGCGAACAGAACGGGCACTGGAAGTCCGAGAAGATGACCATGGTCAGGGGCGCGTCCTTCGGTCCCTTCGCCGGCGCCGAGCCCGGGTCGACCTTGTAGACAGTGGTGTCGTCCTCGGGACCTTTCTCCGCGGCCTGTGCCGGAGCCGCCGCCACCTCGGTCTTGGCGTCTTTCATGATCACGTCATAGACCTTGGTCTTCGGCGTGCCTTTGGCCACCAGTGCCTCGGCGGTTTTCAGCTCGCCATCGATCTTCGACTTGAACATCTCGTACGGCTGCGCGCCCGACAGGAACTTGCCGTTGACGAAGAAGGCTGGCGTGCCGCGGGCGCCGATCTTGTTGCCAGCGGCAGAGTCGGCTTCGATCTCGGCCTTGCCCTTCTGGCTGTCCAGCGCGGCCTTGAACTTGGCCATGTTCAGACCCAGCTCCTGCGCGTATTTCTCGTAGGTCGGGCGATCCATGGTTTGCTGGTTGGCGAAGATCTTGTCGTGCATCTCCCAATATTTGCCCTGGTCGCCGGCGGCGCGGGCGGCGATGGCGGCGGGCAGGGCGTTGGGGTGGAACGGCAGCGGCAGATCACGCCACACCACGCGCACCTTGCCTTTGTAGTCGTCCATCACCTTGGCCAGCGTCGGCTCGACCCGGCTGCAGAACGGGCACTGGTAATCCGAGAACTGCACGATGGTCACCAGCGCGTCCTTGGCTCCCTTCATCGGCGCACCCTTGATGTCGGCGCGGTAGACGGCCGACTGATCGGCTTCACCCGGGCGCTGCTGCGGCGCCGGCGCGGCCGCCTTGGTCAGACCGTCCTTGGTCAGGTCGGCGTAAAGGCGATTGCGCGGGGTGCCGCTCTTCAGCTTCTCGTCGGCTTTCTTGATCTCGTCGTTGATCACCTGCTTGAAGTTCTCCAGCGGCTGCGCGCCGCGGAAGTTGTGCCCGTTGATGAAGAAGTTCGGCGTGCCGCGCGCGCCGAAGGCGGCGGCGTCGTCCATGTCCTTCTTGATGCGCTCCTTGCCCTTCTCGCTGTCGAGGGCGGCCTTGAACTTGCCCATGTTCAGGCCCAGCTCCTGGGCGTACTTCTCGAGATTGGGGCGGTCCAGGTTCTGCTGGTTGGCGAACAGCTTGTCGTGCATCTCCCAGAACTTGCCCTGGTCGCGGGCGGCCTCGGCGGCCAGCGAGGCGATCATGGCGTTGTTGTGGAAGGGCAGCGGGTTGTGGCGGAAGGCGATCTCCACGTCGTCGCCATAGTCCTTCTCGATCTGGGCCAGCGTCGGGGCCACGCGGCCGCAGAACGGGCACTGGAACTCGGAGAACTCGACGATGGTGACCTTGGGGTTCTTGCCACCGCGCACCGGGGCGTCACCGACGGCGACCTTGTAGATCTCGGTGCCGGCGGCCGGCGCCTTGGCGGGCGTGGGCGGCGCGCCGGGCGCGGCGGCCGACGGGCTGGCCTTCGCGCTCTGCATGAATGTCGCATACAGCTGGCCGACCGGCGTGCCCTTGGCCAGGATCTTGTCGGCGCGAGAGATCTCGTCGTCGATGACCTTCTTGAATTCTTCATATGGCTGCGCGCCCTGGATGTTGCGGCCGTTGAGATAGAAGTTCGGCGTTCCCTGCACGCCGATCTGCGTGGCCAGGGCCATGTCCGCGTCGATGCGGCTCTTGTACTGGTTGGTGTCCAGGGCGGTCTTGAACTTGCCCATGTCCAGCCCCAGCTCCTTGGCGTATTTCTCCAGGTCCGGGCGTTTGATGTTCTGCTGGTTGGCAAACAGCTTGTCGTGCATCTCCCAGAACTTGCCCTGGGCCTCGGCGGCCAGCGCCGCCTCCGACGCCAGCGGCGCGTCCTGATGGAACGGCAGCGGGTTGTGGCGGAAGAACATCCGCACCTGGGTGGGGTACTCCTTCATGATCTTGTCCAGCGTCGGCTCGACCCGCGAGCAGAACGGACACTGAAAGTCGGAGAAGGCGACGATGTTCACCTTCGCCGTGGCCGGTCCGCGTCCGGGGCCTTCCAGCGGGACGCGCAGGCGATCGACGCCTTCGGCTGCCTTGTCGGCGGCGACGGCCCCCAACTTGGCGTTCGAACCCTCGGCAGCTTCTTTCTTCTCTTCCTTGTCGCTGTTGCCGCCGACCACGGTTTTTAACCCGTAGCCGCCAGCCAGCCCCAGGACCACCAGAACGACTGCTGTACCTTTGCTCATGACGCTCTCCTGATTCGGTGACGATGAAATCCGGCCCGGCGGGGCGAGCCGAAGCTCGACGCGGAAGCCGCGCACGGACGAAACGATTGCTTGCTTGATGGCTTGGAAACGAACCCGGACCGATCAGGCCCGAGGTGGTCGTTCCAGGCGCGGCAGCAACGCCGAGCGGAGAAGGGAATTTTCCGAATAGACGGCTTTCCACGCCGGCTGGCGCGGAAGATCAGGCAGGGCGAACAAGGCCAGCGGCTGGCTCGACGGAGGCGACCAGGTCATCCCCGACGGCGCTGGCAGGCCCGAGCAAACCGTCAGTCGTGATTTTGGCGATCCATCGGGGCGCAGCGGGGTCAGCGACCCGGCCGGTGCTTCGCTTTCCGGCAGGCGGGAGGCGCGATACGAAGCGTCGCTGATGGTCACGCCGGCGCATTCCCCGACCAGCGCCTGCAACACCGGCGTCACCACCGGCAAACGGCAGTCGATGACGGCGGGCGTGGCGTACCGAACCGGCTCAGCGCCATCACTGACAGCCACGTCCATCGTCGCACCATCGCCCTCGATGTCGGTGTCCGTGGCGTTGTCCCGATCGGCCGCACACGTGGCCGTGGCCAGCGTTGGCGGCGCCGGCGGCAGCGAGACGATCAGGGACAGAACAATGCCCAGCATGGGGAGAGGCGAAACGAAGGGTAGCTCACGGTCGACAGTGGTTCAAGGCCGGGCATTCCTCGCCCGTCCCCGGCGCCGGCGCGGGGATAACCGGTGCTTTTCACCGCCTTCCGGTGCCGACCAGATCCTCCGCACGTTCGCCCACCGGCAACCTGGTTTGCTCGGCCGCCGCGGTCAGCTGCTTGGCCTTCTCCGTCGCCGCCAGCGCCACCGCACTTTGCATCATGGCCTGCATCTGCGGCGCCGGCGCCGCGTTGAGGCCGCCCGACAGATCGATCGGTACCGGGAAGACGATCGTCGACGACGCCTCGCCCGCCACTTCGACCAACGTCTGGTAAAGCCGCAGTTGCAAGGCGCCCGGATGCCCGGCGATCATCTCGGCGGCCTGGGCCAGCTTGGACGCCGCCTGCACCTCACCCTCGGCGGCGATCACCTTGGCCCGGCGCTCGCGCTCGGCTTCCGCCTGCCGCGCCATCGCCCGCTGCATCTCTTTTGGCAGCTGGATGTCTTTGATCTCCACCGCGGAGATCTCCACGCCCCATTGCTCGGTGCGCGTGTCCAGGATGGTGCGGACCTCCTGATTGATGCGGTCGCGGTGGGCCAGGATGTCGTCGAGATCCATCTTGCCCAGCACCGCGCGCAAGGTGGTCGCCGCCAGCTGCAGCGTCGCCGGCATATACTGCTCGACCTCCAGCACCGCGTGGCGGGGCGACGCCACCGCCGCATACACCACCGCGTCGACCATGATCGAGATGTTGTCGTGGGTGATCACCTCCTGCGGCGGGATCTGAATGGCCTTGGTGCGTACGTCGACCACGCGCGGACGATCGATCCCGAACGGCAGCAGGAAGTTCACGCCCGCGCCGGCCAGTTCCTTGCGCGCGCGGCCTAAACGAAAGATCACCGCCCGTTCATATTCCTGCAGCACGCGCACGCCGGTCAGGATCGAGATGCCTGCCACCGCCGCGGCCACGCCCAGCAATATCTCCAACATGGGTCAAATCTAGTTCATCGTGGGCGGGACTCAACCAGCGGGCGTGCGGACGACGAATCAGCGCGCCGGCGGTTCGCTGGCCGGCGCCGGCGCGCCGCCCGTGCGTTCGACGATGATGAACTCTGACCGCCGGTTGAGGGCGCGGCCTTTCTTGGTGCCATTGGTGGCGATCGGCTTGGTCGATCCGAAGCCAACTGCGTCCAGGCGCCCGCCGTCGATGCCACCGACGTCGATCAGGTGGCGGCGCACCGCCTCGGCGCGGTCCTGCGACAGCTTCAAATTCTTGGTGGCGTTGCCGCTGCGATCGGTATGGCCTTCGATGCGCAGCTTCAACACCTCCGGGTGCAGCGCCAAAAGTTTGGCCACCGTCGCCAGCAGCGGGAACGAGCTTTGCTGGATGATCGCCTTGTTGGTGGCGAAGTTCACCTGCTCGTGGATCTCGATGCGCTCGCCTTTCATGATGGCCAGCGCCGCGCCCTTGTCCGGACAACCGTCGTCGTCTTCGATGCCGTTCAAGACCTCGGGCTCGTTGGGGCACTTGTCGGCGGTGTCGGGGATGCCGTCCTTGTCGTTGTCGGGATCGGGACAGCCGTCGCTGTCTTCGAAGCCGTCCTTGTCTTCAGGGTCATTGGGACATTTGTCGGCGGTGTCGACGATGCCGTCGCCGTCGCTGTCCCGCGGGGGGGCCGGTTTGGGTGGCGCCGGGCTTTCTTCCGGTTGTTCCAGGGGCCGCACGTTCATCGGGTGGTGCATGTCCGACGCGTACGCCAGCATCAGCACGCCGCGCACCGCCGGCGAGCCGATGCCGCTGGTCAATCCCGCGCCGACCCCGCCCTGCAACATCCACGGTCCCGGCAACGCATAGCGCGCCCCCGCGAGCGCCTCCGTCGGCGTGTCGCGCACGGTGGCGCCGTGAATGCCGCGGGTGACGTACGCCTCGGCCAGCAGCCACAAGCTGTCGGGCGCCACCGCGTAGGCGGCGCCCAGGCCGCCCGCCAGCTCGTCATCGACGGTGATGTTCACCGACCCAAGGTTGGACTTGCGCCGCACGTTGTATCCCGCGTTGGCCGCCAGCGACAGGCGCGGCGATTCGTAGCCCGCCACCAACCGCGGCCGCGCCGCCACCCCGCCGTCGCCAGAAAAATTCGAGGCGCTTCCGCTGGGCACGCTGAACCCCAGGGCCAGCGCCAGGTGAAATCCGTCGGCGGTGGGCTGGCCGACCAGACGGCCCTTGGCGAAAAATTCCAGGTCACCCAGCGTGGTGGCTTTGAGCTTGTTTTGCGCGCTGACCAGATCGACGTCGCCGCCCTGGTACAGCACCACCGGCAGACGCGCCCGCAGCTCTAGCCAGTCCACCAGGCCAAGCGCGATGCCCAGGTGCCCGACCAATCGGTTGGCTACCACCGCTCCGTTGTCGACGATTTCGTTGGTGATCGCGTCGCGCAGGACCAGCGGGTTGTGGGCAAAGTCCAGCGTCAACCCGGCGTCGATATCGCCGCGGCCCAGAATGCGGGCCTTTTCCTGGGAGAAGTACCCGCTGGTCGATGTCGCCGGGCGAAAGATCTCCGCATCGAAACCCTGCGCCCGCACGACTGCGGGCGGGAGGTAGAGCAAAGCAGCGAGGAGGGAGGCGGCGACGGTGTTTCGCATGGTGGCAGACGAGTCGTTAGGTGAGCGAACAGTAGAAGGCGCGCCGCATTGTATCTCCGCCCGCGCAAGCCGCCAATGGTCGTATAGAGACCGGCCCACAATGCGGAGTTCGTCACAGTGGTGACGTCACGAGGAACGGTCCAACGGCAGCGCTTGGTGCGCGGTGGCAGCACCGTGGGTGCATGGGAGTTTCCGATCACGTGTCCTTGCTTGCTGAGGTTTTTCCTCAGGCGATCCAGAGCGCGTGATGGATCCGGCGTGCCTGTAATAGTGCGGCGCTTGCGGACGGAAGCCGAGGGTGGAGGCGACCGTCGGCGACACTCCGCGATATGCGAGCTCAGCAACCAACTTCGCGCCCTCAGCGCGGCGAGCCTCGTCAAGGCGGCGACGGTCCCCCGGTGCCAGCGCAGCGCGCGCCCATACGTCGATCTCCCATGCGAGCCGCGCGTGCCGGGTCTCGTCGCGCGCGATCGATGCCATAATGCTTCGCAGCTGGGCGTTGGGAGCCTGATGCGCTTGAATGACCGCCGTCATCGCGCCGAAGGTTTCGCGCACGCACCCCTCCGTGCGTTTTCCTGAGCAACCGCCAGCAGTGGGCGGATGGCCATGGGGCGAACGCGCGGACGCCTGGCCTTCGCGCCGCACGCCCGCGCGGCACGCGCCATGAGCGCGTAATGGCGTGACTCGTCGGCAACCCCGGCGCGGGCGGCCTTGACGAGACGCGCAGGCGCCCCGTGCGCCGACAACTCACGGGCTAAGCGCCGGAAGGCCGGCACCGACGCCGCCTCCAGCGCGGCCGCGCGCGCCAGCCAGCGTCCGGCTGCCGTGCCGGTCGAAGGACCATGTAAACGCTCCAAGCCCGCGGGCCGTCGGCCTAAGCAACCACCGACTTGTCCCGCGAGCTGAATCGTGACCGTTCCATCGCCCGTGTCGGGAGCGCCCGCGTCTGTCGCGGCACCGAGGCGTCCGCTGACTCCGCGTCTCGACCCTCGCCGCCCGTTCCCGCGTCGTCCGCCGACGGATGGTCGACCCGCTCGCACGTGGCGAGCAAATAGCCGCCACCCTGAGGGATGGTCACCTGTTGTCCACAGAGATCGCGACAGTCATCGGAGGCGGCGCATTTGTCCCACGACGAGGGCTGCGCATTCGCCCGCGCGATAGTGACCGTCTTGTCGAACATGCTGACCGGAGTCATGCACACGGGCCCCGCAGTCGCACCGTCCCCGGTCGAGCAGCCGAGCGGTACGAGCGGCAGGCGAGCATCAAGAGCCGCCTAAGGATTTCATCTATCGAAAGGTCCATCCAGTATGATCCTTACAGGAAGCGTGCCACGGACTAGAACCCGTATTCGCTGGCGAGACCTCCCAGGGGACCGACGAAGTTGCGACATTGCTGTCGCAGGCGCCCCGAGGCGATCCTGCCCCTCCGGAGGCAGGTCCCCGCCGTCCTCCCTCGACGGGTGACCGGCACGCGCTACGCCGCCGGCGGCGCGTTCGGTCGCACGCAAGCCGCACGTCCTTCGCTAGTGGATCGCGCAGCCCATGTTGCTGGGCGGACAGGACGCAGCGCAGGTGAACACGCAGAAACCGGTCGCATCCGGCGCCACACAGCAAGACTGCCCCTCCGGGCAGCTTGAATTCCCGCACGTGATTTGCCCGCGAACGACGCTCTTACATCGACCCGCGTCGCATGCGGCGACGATCTGCTGCCCCGGCTGCGGATAGTTTCCATTCTCATCGACCGCGTTCCCAACGCAACCGCATCGGAAAAACGGCGGATCAAGGATCGCCCGGCAGGTGCTCTCGAGCGCTTCGAATTGAGCCTTCTCGCTCATCGCGATCCCGACGACCTCAGTCTGGCAACAAGTCACGATGTGCGGCTCGAGGACGCAGTCCGTGTCTTGCGTGCAAGCGTTGTCGAGCACGGGAAACTCGTATTTGGGACAGCCGTGACCTCCCGGACAGGACAGGTTCGATTGGCTCTCGCAATAGTTCACCGCGCACGTTCCGGCGTCGCAGACCCAGTGTGCGCACGCTGTCGTCTCCAATCCATCCGGAGAGAGCGGACAGACTTTGCAATCTTGGGGTAGATCGCCTTTGCAGTCCGCCGCCGTCTGACAACTTCCAAGCGCGAAGCAAACTGTGGATGCGGGCGGACAGGTGCCGTTCTGGTCACCACAGACCGGCGGGCAGTATTGCTCGGGCACCGTCGTCGTATAGGCGCAATTGCCGCGCGAGCCGCAATTGAGACTGGTTATCGGAGGCGCGCAGATTTTCCCACTCGCCGGCATCACTGGGCAGGTTCCGGATGCGGTCGTCGGCATGACCTGCACGCAAATATCCGCGGCGTTCCCGTCGCTTCCGTCGTTTCCGCTCTGTCCCGCGTCGGATTCGCTACCGCCCTGGCCGTTCACCAACGCCCGACTGTCGTGGGACCCGTTGCAGGCGGAGAGTGCGGCGGCGATGACGCCCCAACGCAATACGAATTTCCAAGATATCACCGTGTCCATCGCGATTTGCCACAGGATAGCAGGCTCAAGTGCGGCAGCCTATCGATCTGCTGCCCACGCCGGAGCAACCGTCGACCGTGAACGGGGTGGAACCCCCCCGTACGCCGCGCCAGCGCATGGTCGGCGACACGCGCTCTCGACGGAGCGGATCAAATCGGTTCGGCGCGATGGGCCTCGCACATGTGTATTCGCGCTGAGGGTGCGTGGGCCCAACTTGCGGGCTGACCGCAGATCCGAGACAGGAGCCATCGTCGCCACTGGCAACGAGCGAACTGCTGGATGATGACGTAGCCGGGAGGCTGGCCAGGATGGTGGTCGTTAGAGTGGTGCTCGGCATCGCCGGTCGCTGATTCTCTGCTCGAAAGGTCCTGGTCAGTGTGAAGGCGACATCTCCAGCACAGCCATGCGAACGGCAAGTTCTCCTCAGGATGTTGCTGATCCATCAAGTCCCAATTCTGCCCCACCCGAGCGCGACAGTCCGTCGCGATCCTTGAACAGCACCGATCTTGGCCGCCTCATGATCGCGTGGCGGCGGCACCGATCGGGCGCACTGACGGGCTGGGCCACACGATTCCGGGCTCGAAGCCGCTGACGAGTGCCGAGCGCGCCGAGGGCACGCGTCTGAGGCTCAGCCGGCGCAGTCGGAAGACCCGCCCACGCAAGCGCGGCGATTGCGCTGACGGCCCCGGCCGTGCCCCGAGGTCAGTTGCGGCTACCACCTTTTCGTCGACGTCAAAGAGTTCTCCGGCAGGCTGCAACTGAACTTCCCGGAGCGCGAGGTCGACGAGATGACCGAGAACTGGGTACGGCCACCTCCGCCCCGAACTCATCCGCGTGTCCGACCTGCCGACGATGGACATCGACCTTTCGCGCGAGGGCGCTGACGTGATAGACCTTGCCGCCGCCCGCCGGGAAGGTAGTGCAGCCGGGTACGTGTCGGGTGCAGACGATATTGACGAGACCGGAGAAAATGGCGTAAGTACGCACCGCACTTAGTAATTGCCCAGGTAGCTCAACTGGTAGAGCAACGGACTGAAAATCCGTGTGTAGACAGTTCGACTCTGTCCCTGGGCACCGTCTTCTTTGCGCTTGAGGTGACGATATGTCCGCTCGCGTGCCGGATTCGACGCCCCGTTCGCCGTTCGTGCCCGATGAGTTCTGGACGCAGGAGATGGCCTTCGTGGCCAGGCGGCGCAACCTACCCAGCGACGCGCCGGCGTCCCCGCCGAAGAATCTGATCGGCCTGGCCCTGTCAGGCGGCGGGATCCGCAGCGCCACGGTGTCGCTGGGAATCCTGCAGGCGCTGGCCAAACGCGGGCGGCTGCGCTTCATCGACTATGTGTCCACGGCGTCGGGCGGTGGGTACATCGGCACCTTCCTGGGTGGGCTCTTCCAGCGCTGGTCGCCGTCGTCAGGCGACGACACCATCGCCTCCGACGATCCGCGCTGGACCCAGATCGAATCGGTGCTGAAGGAATCGCGCAGCCCACCGGTCGAATGGCTGCGCGAAAGCGGTCGCTATCTGGCGCCCAACGGCGCGGCGGATCTGTGGCTGTCGCTGGGCGTGGTGCTGCGCAATCTGATCGCCGTCCACGTGGTGCTGTCGACGCTGATCCTGGCGGCGTTTCTGCTGGGCAATGGCGCGCGTCGCGCGCTGACCTGGGTGGTCGAGCAGCTATCGGCGTCCAACGCGACGGTGCTTCAGGATCTGCTGGTCCGCCGTTCGTTCTGGTGGAGCCCGACCATTGTCATTGCGGCGCTGATGCTTTTGCTGTGGGTGATCCCGAACGGCATCGGGTACTGGCTGGTGCGGTCCGATCGCGGCGACGGCAAGACCGACAACGTCGACGCGTCCAGTCCGATCCTCACGCTGCTCGCCCTCATCGCCGCCGCGGTGGCCTGCGTAATTTCGTCGACCGCGGGCCTTGGGCTTTACCGCGGATCGTGGGCGCCGCCGCTGGGGATCGCGGTGGTTCTGGCCGCCAGCGGGTTCGCCTGGGCGAAGGCGGTGCAGGCCACTCGGGGCGCCTCCGAGGCGCGCAACCTGCTGACCTTGCGCTTGCGCACGGCGCTGATCGCCACCGTCGGGTTCACCGTCTTCGCATTGCTGGATTCGCTGGGACAGTCGATCTACGCGATCTGGTCCGACGGCAACGGCCTGCGCGGGGTGACGGCCTGGGCGGGCGCTGGTTTTTCCGGCGTCGCGGCGATGGCCATGTTCCTGCAACGGGTAGCCGGCTCGGTCAGCGAGGGAACGGCGAAGAGCTTGCGCGTGCCGGCGCAGGTGCTGGCGCTGGTCACGGCTTTCGCGCTGTCGTCGATCATCTTGATCAGCCTGTCGGCGGCGGCACACGGCCTGACCTGGAAATGGTCGCGCGCCACAGATTGCGCCTGCACGTCGCCGCCGGGCAAAGCCCGCTACGAGATCGCCTTGCCCGACGGCAAAGCAGCCACCGTCCGCGATCCCGTCAGGGGTCCGGCCATCTGTCGGGTTCGGCCGGCCAGCGGCCACGGGCCGTCACACCTGTGCACGCCGCAGTACCTGAACCGGCGCTCGTATCTGTGGGCGCTGGGCGTGACGCTGCTTTTGACCGTGGCGTTCGGCCGCACCTATTCATTCGTCAACCGATCGTCGCTGTCGGCGATGTACGGTGCCCGGCTGGCGCGGGCGTATTTGGGCGCGTCCAATCCCATGCGCGACGATCCCAAGCGGCAGAACGTCACCGTGCAGGTCCCGGGCGACGAGCTGCCGCTGTCGGCGTACAAACCGCACGAGCGCGGCGGCCCGCTGCACATCATCAACGTCACGTTGAACGAGACCGTCGACGGGCGGTCGAACGTCGAGCAGAAAGATCGCAAGGGCATGGGCCTGGCGCTGGGTCCGGCGGGCGTCAGCGTCGGCGTTCACCATCACGCCACCTGGCAAGGTGAGACGCTGAAGGCAACAGAAGATCCAGGCACCGGCGATCGGGCGCGCTTTCGCGTTTTTCCCGAGCACGGGACCTTCAAGCCGCGGTCTCCGACGGTGGGGCAGTGGATGGCCATCTCGGGCGCTGCGGTGTCGACGGGTCTCGGCTCGCGCACCAGCGTGGGGTTGTCGCTGCTGGTCGGCCTGTTCAATTTTCGCCTGGGATATTGGTTTCAAAGCGGCGTGGACCCGACCAAGCGCGGGCCGGCGGCCGAGCGCGGACCGGGCGAGAGCGTGATCAGCCGGGCGTTCGCCTGGGCGCTGCCGGTGCAGTCGCATTTGTTGAATGAATTCTTGGCCCGCTTTCCCGGCACGGCGCGCGAAGACTGGTACTTGTCCGACGGCGGGCACTTCGAAAACACCGCGGCCTACGAGCTGGTGCGCCGCCGCTTGCCGCTGATCATTCTGTGCGACAACGGCGCCGACACCGAGGGCGAACTGGGCGATCTGGGCAATTTCGTCCGCAAAGTGCGCACGGATTTCTCCGCCGAGGTGGTGTTCTTCGATCGCCCCGCCATCGACGAACTGGATCAAACCGTGGCGCGAGTGGCGGGCACGCTGGAGGAGATCGGTCTCGGGTCGTCGCCGTCAATGCCGGCGGGTGCCGGCGACAATCGTCCGCGCCGATATGCGGCGCTGGCCTGGATTCACTACGCCGACGGCGCGGCGTCGTCGCTGCTGCTGGTGGTTCACCCGGCGGTCAACGGCAGCGAACCGCTGGACGTGCGCAGCTATCAAAGAAGCCATCCGTCGTTCCCGCAAGAATCGACCGGCGATCAATTTTTCGACGACGCGCAGTGGGAAGCCTATCGCCGCCTGGGCGAGCACATCGGCATGCACCTGCTGGCGGCCATCGAGCCTGACCACAGCGAGGGCGATCCCGGCGACGGTTGGTGGCCAAGCCGTCTGCCGCGCCGGCCGTAAAGCAGGGCGGAGCGCAGGGCGCGGCGGCGATTGGATCACTCGGGCTCGGGCGGGGGCGGCGGCAGCGGCGTGCCTTGCAAGCGGCGGATGCGGCGGTCACGCACCTCCAGCACCACGAAGTGATAGCCGGCGGTGTCGACGGAGTCGCCGGGAATGGGAAACTCTGCCAGCTGGGTCAGCACGAAGCCGCCCAGGGTTTCCACGTCAGGCGGCAGCGGCGGAAATTTCAGGCCCAGATCGCGCGCCGCCACGTCCAGGGTCAGGCGGCCGTCGGCTTCAAAGCTGCCGTCGGGGCGGCGAATCACCGGCGGGATCTCTTCGTGGTCCTGCTCGTCTTGAATTTCGCCGACCACTTCCTCGACGAGATCTTCGAAGGTCACGATGCCGGTGAAGGCGTGGCCCGGGCCCAGGATGACGGCGATGTGGACGCGGCGGCGCTGGAACTCGCGCCGCAGCCATTCGAGGCGCGTGTCTTCCGAGGCGTAGATGGGCTCACGCACCAGGCGGCGCATGCTGTCGGGGCGATTGCCGGACGCCAGCGCGGCGACGATGTCTTTCAAGTGTACGTACCCGACCACGCGATCGGTCACCGGC
The DNA here is from genome assembly GCA_036268875.1 of Polyangia bacterium. Classification (GTDB taxonomy): domain Bacteria; phylum Myxococcota_A; class Polyangia; order Fen-1088; family Fen-1088; genus DATKEU01. The sequence goes on from DATATI010000041.1 coordinate 63,617, forward strand.
TCGACCAGCGGATAGCGCGTGTACTGGTTGGCGACGGCGATGCGCAGGTTGTCCTCGAAGGGACGGCCGGCCTCCAGCGTGACCACGTCGCGCCGCAAGGTCATCACGTGGCGGGCCACGCGGTGGGTGTAGTCGAACACCCGGTCGATCAAGCGGCGCGCCCCCGGCTCCAGCTGCACGTGCTGCAGGACCAGGCGCAGCTCTTCCGGCGAGTGCAGCATCTCCGCTTCCGACGCGGGCGGCAGGCGCAGCAGTCGCAGCACCAGACCGGCGGCGCCTTTCAACGTCCACACCACCGGGAAGGCCAGCACGTAGACCACCCGGAACGGAACCGCCGTCCACATCGCCACCGGTTCGGTCATCCGGATGGCCAGGCCCTTCGGCGCCAGCTCGCCGATCACGGTGTGCATGAAGGTGATGACGATCAGGCTGACGGTGGCGGCCAGCGTGTGCACGGTGCGCTCGGAGACGCCGCCGCCCATCCGTGCGAACACCGGACGCAACAGGTGGGCGAATGCCGGCTCTCCCAGCCACCCCAGGCTCAGCGAGGTCAGGGTGATGCCAAGCTGGCTGGTCGACAGATACAAGCTCAGCTGGCTGGTCATGTTCATCAGCAACCGGGCCCGGAGGCGGCCTTGGTTGGCCAGCTGCTGCAGGCGGGTGGGACGGATCTTGACCAGCGAGAACTCAGCCGCGACGAAGAAGGCGTTGGCGAGGACGATGAGGACGCTGACGACCAGAGCCAGGGCGGGCGACATAGATTCGCCCCGGAGAATCTCACATCGGCGGCGCCGAATCTAAGCCCGGCGCCACCGACGGGTCAGACGCGCGCTAGAGGCGTTTGAAGGCGGGCGTATACAGGTTGTGCACGGGTTCGATCTGCACCTTCGGCTGGCCCTGAATGCCGGCTTCTTTCACCCCTGGCATCAGCCGGGTCTCGACGAAACGGTTGAAGTTCTCCGCTGAATCCCAGACATCGGTGACGCGCAGGCCGGCCGGAGTCAGGGCGGCGATGTGCAGCAAGGCGCCCTTCGGTACCTGGGTTTCAAAGTCCACCACTTGACGGATCTTCTCGTACTGCGCCGTGGTGACGCCGTCCCATTCCATGTTCATGACGATCGGCATGTTCGATCTCCTTTTTCGTTTGTAAAGGTTCGAGCCCAACCTTGTACGTTTCTGCACGCCGGTCGGATCGCAAAACGGCCGACGACCAGGCTAGGGAACGGCGGCGGCCTTGCGCACGGTGTCCCAGGTGCGGGTGGTGACGGCGGAGCCGAAGGTCTTTTCGATCAGCGTCATGAACACCGGACCGCGCGGGCCGGGGACATAGGCGCTGAAGGCTTCGCCATCCTGCACGCACAGGATGCGCGCGTCTTCAAAGACGATGGGCAGCTTGGGCGGGGACGCACCTGGCTGGCGCAAGAACGTCACCACCCGCTTGCTGCCGGGGGCCAGGCGAAAACGGCGATAGGGATCCGCCTCCAGCCACGCGCGCAGCGAATCCACCGAGCGCACGATGGTCAGGAATGATCGGCCGAGGTGTTCTTGCATCGCCGCTTCGGCCTGGCCTTGCAGCGTCGCCTCGGCGGCGGGGCGGGCGTGAAAGACCACGTTGCCGCTGGAAAGCAGGGTCCGCACGTCGGTGAAGCCAGCCTTTTCAAAGCAGCGTTTGAGCTCCGGCATCTTGGCGTTCATCGGGCTGATGCCGCGGAGAAAGGCAGCGTACTGGCGCAGCGGGGCGCTCGTTTTTGCGGAGGCCATCCTCGTTTGTTGATCGGCGGTGGTGCCCTGGCAAGAGCCGGCTGCGATCGCCGTCACACTCGGCGTCGGCGGGCTTCACCCCGATACAAACCGCCGCTCGCCCTGGTAATGTTGCGGGTAGATGCTGCGTTGGGTTTCTCTGGCTTTGGTTCTGGCGTCCGTGGTGGCTTTGCCGGGGGATGGCGCCCGCGCTGACGAGGCGAATTTTTCTCCCGACTGCGGCACGGACAACCTGCTTGCGCGCAAGACGCCCTCGTCGCGCCAGGATGCGCGCGGCAACCTGGCGCTGGTCACCGACGGGGCGGTGGCGCCCGAGGGCGCGCAGTGGGATTCGCCGGTGGCGCTGGTCTTCGACACCGGCGCCGGCTCGGTGACGTACGATCTCGGCCAGCCATATCCGCTGACCGCATTCCTGGTGCAGGCCGACGCCAACGACACGTACAAGATCTTCGGCTCGCTGGACGGCAGCCCGCAAAGCTTCAAAGTCCTGGCCGAGATCGACATCGTCAACGGCCACGGCCTGCGCACGCGCACCGCCACCATCAACAGCACGCCGGTGCGCTTTCTGCGCATCGGCGAGGGCATGGGCGACAATTTCTATTCGGTGTCCGAGTTCCAGGCCTTCTGCCAGGCGCCCACGCCGTTCCCGCCCAAGCTGCGCATCGTCGACGCGCCGGCGGCGCGGGTGGCGGCGCAGCCGTGGTGGAAGTTCGGCTGGTGGCAGAACGAGGTCAGCGCGCGCTTCGAGATGGCGCTGGCCGCGTTCGGCGCGGCGCTCATCGGCTGGGGATTGTGGCTGGCCAAGAAGGGCACGCCCGAGCTGCACAAGAAGCTGCGCGATCGTCTGCTCATCGCCGTGGGGATCTTGTCGTTCGGCGCCTACTGGAATTTCGGCTCCGGCCACTTCGGCAACTACATCCACATCTGGGACACCTACCACTATTACGTCGGGTCCAAGTACTTCAAGGAGCTGTCCTACGACCGCTTGTACGACTGCGTGGCCGTCGCTGACGCCGAGGATCCGGCGCTGCGCCGCCGGGTCGAGCTGCGCAAGATCATGAACCTGCGCACCAATTTCATCGGCCCCACCACCGACGTCTTGGCTCATCCCGAGCGCTGCAAGGAACACTTCACGCCCGAGCGCTGGAACGATTTCAAACGCGACCTGGTCTTCTTCCGCAACCGCCACGGCGTCAAGCGCTGGGAAGAGGCGCAGACCGATCACGGATACAACGCCACGCCAGTCTGGGGCATCGTCGGCACCACGTTGGCCAACACCGGGCCGGCGACGTTGAGGCAGATCACCGCCTTGTTGTTGCTGGATCCGGCGTTCGCGCTGGGGATGATGGCGATGATCTGGTGGGCCTTCGGCTGGCGCACGCTGTGCGTGGCGCTGCTGATCTTCGGCACAAACTTTCCGTCGCGGTTCTACTGGACGGGCGGGGCGTACCTGCGCTGGGACTGGCTGTTTTATCTGGTGGGCGGCGTCTGCCTGCTGAAGAAAGACCGACCCGTTCTGGGCGGCTTCTTTCTGGCCTATTCGACGCTGCTGCGCGTTTTTCCCGGGTTTCTGTTCGTCGGGCCGCTGATGGTCTTGATTCAAGGGTACATCCGCACGCGCAAGCTGGATCGACGGTACGTGTTGGTGTTCGCGGGCGCCGCCCTGGCGGTGGCGTTGCTGGTGCCGATCAGTTTGTTCACCAGCGGCGGCATCCACGGTTATCGCCGCTTCATTCAAAACTCGGAGAAGCACCAGGCCACGCCGCTGACCAATTACATGGGCCTGCGCACCATCGTGGCGTACGCGCCGTCGGAGGCGGGGCACTTTCTCAAGAACGACAAGGCCGACGATGCCTGGGGCGTGTGGAAGCAGGCAAAGCTGCGCACGTTCCACGCGCGCTTTCCGATCTACCTCGTGCTGGCGATCGGTTTTCTGGTCCTGGTGTGGTTCGCCGTGCGCGGCGTTGATCCGTGGCTGGCCGCCGCGCTCAGCGCCATGACCATCTCCATCGGTCCGAGCGAGCTGACCTGTTACTACTATTCGTTCCTGGTGGCGGCGGCGCTGGTTTATTACGCGCGGCCGGAGGCGGCCGCGATCCTGGCGGCGGTCACCTCTGCCACCAGCTTTATCGACTGGGCGCCGACACGCTATCTGCCGAACGCGATGCCGTGGGCAAACTTGAAGATGCCGACCTGGCTGGACGAGCAATACATGTGGATGTCGGTGGTGACGTTGCTTGGCTTCGCCTGGATCTTGTACCGCATCGGTTTTCCGCAGCTGGCGGTCGCGCCCGCCGGCTCATCAGCGACGCCGCCCACCGACGGTGGTGGCGACGGCGCTGGTGGCGGCGAAAAAGCAGCGGCGAAAACCGAGGAGAAGAAGACCCGCGGCAAAGGCGGCGCCTCGCGGCGCCGTGGAAACAAGAAAAAGGCCGCTCCGGCGGGGGCGGGAGCGGCCTGATTCTGACCTGACAGAGAGCGCTGGGAGCTAGCGCTTGCCCTTCTTCTTGCCCTTTTTCTTCGCTGCTTTGACGACGCTTTTCTTGGCCGCTTTCTTGGCCGGTTTTTTCACCGCTTTTTTGGCGGCTTTCTTGGGCGCCTTCTTCTTCGCTGCGCCCGCCGACTTCTTTCGCTTCTGTCCGCCGACGGCTCGTTTGGCCCGCGCTACATCTCCATCGCGATCGACGAAGTAAATGTAGTTGGTGTCCATTTGAAAGCCACCGTCTGCGACCTTCTCCGGCCGGCCCTTCGGCACGCCGGGTTGCTTCCTCTGGACTTTCCACACTCCGCCATCTTTGACGTAGTACATGAAGTCCTTCTCACGGCTCACGCCCAGCTTTGCGACTTTCTCGGCCATCGAGGGTGCCCTCCGTCAGAAAGTTTGCGAGAGAAGACAGTCGGCATCGTAGCGGGGGGGGTGATTCTGTCAAGGGGATTACCGCCGAGATCTCCGGTGTTTTCCCACGGAAAATGACGTTTCGCGACCGTGCGGCCGCCTGGCAAGGAAGACATATTGCTCCGATGCAAGGTCTTGCGTGGAGCCATCAAAGCCGGTCCAGGTGGCGACGGAAATCAGGCCCGCTCGTTGCAGTAAACCGCAAATTTGGGCTGGCGAGAGCTGGCGGTGGCACAAACGGACTGATTTTTCGGGCCCGCGCGACCGGCCGCGCGCGTCGACGGGCTGATAGTACATCGTCATCAATAGCGCGCGGCCGTTGGCAGACAGGCGCGAGTTCATCGAATAAACCAGCCGGCCCTGGCTGGGGTGGCGAAAGACCGTACGATCCCAGCGACGGTGGGACGCGCGGTCCAAGAACTTTTGTTCCGGCGCAAAAACATCAAACGCAAACCAGCCGCCAGGCGCCAGGGCGGCCCGCACCATCTGCAGGAACCGCAAAAGGTCCCCATCCGACGTCAGGTGCTGAATACTATGGAATGCGCAAATTGCCATCTGGAAGGGCCGCCGAAAAGCGAAAGCGCGAAGATCGCCGCGCACCAGCAGCGTCCGCCGTCGCGCGCTGGCCGAAAGCCGCCGCACCCGCGCCGCCGCTCGGGCCAGCATCGGCGCCGATCGATCAAGGCCCACCACCACGTGCCCGTCGCGCGCCAGCGGCGCCAGCAAGCGGCCGGTGCCGCACGCCAGATCCAGCACTGGCCCGCCGCGCTCGTGGGCCAGCAGGCGGTAGAAACGAACGTCGTCGCGGCGCCGTCGGTATTCCCAGTCATAAAGCGCGGCGTCTTCGAAAGGCTCGATCGCGCCGGCGGTTTCGTCGTCGCGTGACACCGTCATGGAGGGATAATCTAGCCGCATGTCCGCAGAGGCGATTGTTCTTCTTTCCGGCGGCCTCGACTCGGCGACGGCGCTGGCCATGACCAAGGCGGACGGCTTGCGTTGCCACGCCCTTAGCTTTCGCTATGGGCAGCGGCACGCGGTGGAACTGGAAGCGGCTCGTCGTGTGGCCGCCGCGCAAGGTGTGGCGTCGCACAAGGTGATCGATCTCGATCTGCGCGCTGTCGGTGGCTCGGCCCTGACCGACGAGATCGCCGTTCCCAAGGGCCGCACCGAGGCCGAGATGGCGGCCTGCATTCCGGTCACCTACGTCCCAGCCCGCAACACCATTTTCCTCGCCTACGCCATCGCCGTCGCCGAGGTGACCGGTGCCAGCGCCATCGTGGTCGGCGTGAACGTGCTGGATTCGTCGGGCTATCCCGACTGCCGCCCCGAGTGGCTGACGGCCATGCAGGAGGTGGCGCGCCTCGGAACCAAGGCCGGCGTCGAGCAGCGCCCGCTGAACATCCGCGCGCCGCTGATTCGGATGTCGAAGGCCGAGATCATCGGCGCTGGAACGGCCCTGGGCGTCGATTACGGCTTGACCCACTCGTGCTACGACCCGGACGCGACCGGAGCGGCATGCGGGGCCTGCGACGCCTGCGTGTTGCGGCGCCGCGGCTTCGAAGCGGCGGGCGTCGTCGATCCCACGCGCTACGCCTAAAACTTCGTCAGTCCTGCCGGGTGCTCCAGGGACCGCCGAAGGCGCCGGTACCCAGAAACGCGGGGCGATCCGAGCGTTGCAGCAGAGATGCCGTGGCGACCAGCAGGGCTTCCAGGCCTTCAGAGCGCGTCGGCGCGTAATGGTTGCCGGGCGCTGGTAGGCGGGGCCGCTCGGGTGACGCGCCGCGCGGCCGCTCATCGGCGCCGCTGCCGCCGCGCCCGCGCCGCCGTCGCCGTCCACGCTCAAATCCGTCCAGCGGCTCAAGCTCGGGCGCCAGCTCTTCGGTGTCAGCGTCGCTGTCGCTGGCGGCGACCGCGAGGGCGTCGGTCCCCTCGGCGATAATTGGCCGGCCGCCCAACTCGGGCGCCAAAGTTTCGGCGTCCGAGATGATCTCGCACAATCGCAGGGCATCATCGAAGAACTCGCGGCCGGCCAGATGGGGACGCTTTCGACGCGGCTGCTTGGACGGCAGGATGTAACGGATGGCCAGCAGCACCTGGCGCGCCAGCTCGGCGTCCCGGCGCGACGCCTTGAGGTGTTCCAGCGCGGGGGCGATTCCCTGCGCGACCATTTGACCGATGTCGCGCACGCCATTGCTGTCGGGATCCAGGGCGTCGCGCAGCGGCGGCAGCATCAAAACCGCCAGCAGGAGACTGTTGCTGGGCGGCGTCGTGCGCCGGGTGGTCGAGCGATCCAGGGCCTCCAGATACGCCCACAGCCGTGCCCGTCGCAGCCGCGTATCATCGCTGTCCGCATCGCCTTTGAGGCCGCGCGACAGTTCCGGCGAAAGCAGCTCGAGCAGATCCGTCTCGACCAGGATCTCCATCGAGCGCTTGGCCGCCCCGGCGCGCAGCAGGCGGTAGAACTCTTCCGACACGCGGGCCTGGGCGCACTTCTCGATCTCCAGCCGGTGCTCCATCATGCGCCGGTAGGTCTCGGGCTCGATGGTCAGGTTACAGCGGGCGGCGAACTTCACGGCGCGCAGAATGCGCACCGGGTCCTCGCGAAACCGGATGTCGGGATCGCCGATGGTGCGCACCACCCGGGCCTCCAGATCGACCAGGCCATTGACGTGATCGATCACGTGGCCAGTCTCGAGATCGTAGAAGAGTCCGTTGATGGTGAAGTCGCGTCGGCGGGCGTCTTCTTCCGGCGTCCCGAAGACGTTGTCGCGGCGGATCAGCAGGTCGGCGTTTTCGGTCTCGCCGTTGCCGTTCCCGTTGCCGTTTTCGTTTTCTTCTTCCTCGATCTCGCGCGGGTTGGCGCGGAAGGTCGACGTCTCGATGATCTTCGAGCCGAAGAAAATGTGGGCCAAACGAAACCGACGCCCAATGATGCGGCAATTTCGAAACAGTCTTTTGATCTCGGGTGGCGTCGCGCTGGTGACGACATCGAAGTCCTTGGGCTTGAGGCCCAGTAGGAGATCGCGCACGCACCCGCCGACCAGGTAGGCGGCGTGGTCGTATCGTCTCAGTCTCTGAACAACCTTCGCGGCGTCGGGATCAATTTGATCCGGCGCTATCTGCATTCTGATTTAGCCGTATCACGCGCCAAGGCGACCGGCAAGACAACCGGCATCAATCGATGGACAAAGGTAGCGTGCCGTCGGGGTCGTCCTCGCCTCCGCGCTTGGCCGACTTGGGCTTGGGTACGGGCAGCTGCGTTCCCGGGGTCACGGACGGCGCGGGGCGGACAGCCGGTTTCATCCCCGTGGCCATCGGCGTGGCCGGTGCTTTGGCTGCCGGCGGGTGCGTGGCGGGCGGAGAATCCAGCGAGGTGACGGGACGAATCGGGGCCCGGCGGGGCGGCGCCCCCACTGCGGCCGGTTCCAGGATCGGCACTTTTTCCTTCGCCACATGCGGACGGTCGGGGTGCTCGGCCGTCGCCGCCGCGCGGGCCTTCGGCTTGTCGGCGTCCTTGCTGGCGGGCGTCTTGATCGGCGCCGCGACGGATTTGGCTACCGCTTCGTGCACCGGATGTTTCGGTGCCGGCGGCGGTTCGATGATCGCCGGCGGGGCTTCGGTGGGCGCCGGCTTGGATTCGGGCGCCGGCGTGGATTCAGGCATCGGCACGGCGGCCACTGCCGCGGGGGCCGGAGCTGGCGGCGCGACGGCCTGGTTTGGTGGTTCCTGCGCCGCGGCTGGCGCGGGCGCAGGCGTCGGTTCTTGCGCGGTCACGGGGGGCGTCGGCGTCGCGGCGACGGGTGGCGGAGTCTCGACGGGCGCGGGCGCGGCGGAAGGCGGCGGGGCCTGCGCCTCGGTCGGCGCCGGCTCCGAACTGCGGTAGCGCGCGTAGCCCCAGACCGCGGCCACGAACACCCCGACCACCGCCAGGCCCACGCCCACGCGCGCGTACGGGTTCGGCTTGAACTCCGGCTCGAACTCGGTGTTGATGGGCTCGCTCTCGAAGAAGTGGCGCTCGCCGCCAGAGAACTCGCCGCTGACCGCCCGCTCGGCGATGACCCGCCCCGATTCGACCTGGGGCAGGCGGTCTCCGATGTGGCGATCGTGGCCCATCATCGTGCCGCGCGTGTCGCGTTCGATGGTGCCGCTGACGGCGTTGGTGGGGATGGTGGCGTCTGCTTCTCCTGCGACGGGCGCCACCACGCCGGCCAGCGTGCTGGTGGTCGACAGAGGGCCTGAACCGGGATGGCCGGTCAGCACCGGCGCGCCGATCCCGAACAAGGTGGTCGAGCCGACGGCCGGCGCGGGCGCCGGTTTGACCGGCGGGCCCAGCGACATCCCCAGCAACGTGGCGTTGGTGACCGGCGCGCTGGTGGGAATCACCCCAGGCGGCGGCGTCTTCGGCGAGTCATCCAGCGAGCGCAGCTTCTTCAGGCTCTCGGCCACCTTGGCGCTGTCGACCACCGTCGGGCCCGACAACATCTGGTGCTCGTCTTGGGCTGCCGACGGTGGAGGGGGCGTTTTTTCGCCCTCTTCCTCTTCCTCCTCGTCGTCGCCGATCCCTCTGAGGGTGGTCCCTGCCATGGCTTTCGAGAAATTTTAAACGAAATCTGCCGAGATTCCCAGCGTATACTGGCTTCCCAAAGGTTCTGGTTTCGACCACCTAGCATGCGCCTTTGCTTTGTCGTCAACAACGTCCGCACGCAGCGGCCCACGTACACCACGCTGCACCTGGCTTTCTCGGCCCATCGCCGTGGTCACGACGTGGCGTTCGTATCCGTCGACGCCTTGTCGCAAGGTGACACCGCGGACGTCATCGGCGACATCGTTCGGCCCAAACCCGGTCGACTGAAGGACGCCGCCGCCTATGCCAAGGCGCTGGCCGCGCGCGATGCCCCGCACGAGGACACCCGCCTGGGCGATTTCGATGTGGTGTTCCTGCGCAACAATCCGAACGCCGGCGCCAAGGACACCGACAACTTCAACCCGGCCATCGATTTTGGGCGGCGGCTGAAGCAGTCGGGCGTGATGGTGGTGAACGATCCCGACGGCCTGCTGCGCGCCGGTTCGAAGATGTACCTGGCCGGCTTTCCGGTCGAGCTGCGCCCGAAGACGTTGATCACCCGATCGATCGAACGCGTGCGGGCCTTTCTGCGCGAACTGGACGGCCCGGCGATCATCAAACCGCTGGCCGGTTTTGGCGGGCAGAACGTCTTTTATGTCGGTCGCGGCCAGACCGCGAACCTGCAGCAGATGGTCTCCACCGTGCGCCGCGATGGGTATTTGATCGTGCAGGAGTACCTGCCCGCCGTGACCAAGGGCGACAAGCGCGTCCTGTTGCTGGGCGGCAACCCGCTCGTGGTCGAGGACCACGTCGTCGCCTACAAGCGCATGCGGCCCAAGGACGACATTCGCAACAACATGCACGTTGGCGGTTCGCGGCGCCGCACCGATTTCTCCGACGGTGAACGCCGCATCTGCGATCTTCTGCGCCCGCGCTTGATGGCCGACGGTCTTTACTTCGTGGGCGTCGACTTGGTGGGCGACAAGATCCTCGAGATCAACGTCTTCGCCCCTGGCGGCATTCACAACGTCAACGAGCTTTACAACATCGACGTCGGAGCCGCCGTCATCCGCGATCTGGAGCGGAAGGTCGAGCTGCGCGGCGTGTACCGGGCGGCTATCCCGTCTCACATCTTCATGCGCGCCTAAGCGTGGGACCAGCTCTCGCTCAGACCTGCAGGTGCAGCGGCAGGTTCTTCTCGATCGATTCGACAGCGCCGTCGGCCACCAGATGCCAGATATGCCGCAGCTGGGCCTCGATGACCGTGCCCTCGTCCTCGTCTTCCGCCTCTTCCTCTTCGTCTTCCTCTTCGTCTTCCTCTTCGGCGTCGACGTCCAGCTCTTCCTTCATCTCTTCCAGCACTTCAAGCAGAGCCTGGGAAGACGCCACTCGATAGTCGCCGACCGTCACCCGGCCGTCGAACTCCAGCGGCAGATAGATCTCCGCCCCGATGTCGTGGGCGTCCAGACGATCCAGAAACTCGGTCAGAGCCTCTTCCGACAGGCGGGCGGCGATGGTGTGCGCGGAGTGTTCGTCGGTCTTGTGGAGGCCGGTGAGGCCCAGCTCCTCCAGCGAGCGAACCAGGGTCTTCATCTCGTCGTCGTCCAGACGGTGGGACAACGGCGCCAACTCGATCTCTGCCATGGGTGTTACCGTGCCGCAGGGGCCGACCGCCGTCAATGCAATGCGATCGCCGTCCTCTGTTAGATTGAGCGACGATGAATCAGTCGATTGCCCAGCAATTCGCCGAGGCACGGGAGTGGGCTGGCAAGGCCGCGCGAATCGACACCGACGGCACCCGGATCGCGCGCGATCTGGCCGCCGACGTCGACCGCATCTTGATGGCCAGCGCCGGTCCCGACGTCGCCAGATGCGACACGCCGGTGGCCATCCTGGCGACCGGCGGTTTCGGCCGCGGCGAGCTGGCCCCGTTTTCGGATCTGGATCTGCTGGTCCTTTGCGCCGAGCACCCGGGACGCGCCGCCCAGGCTCTGGCCGAGGCGATCTTGTATCCGCTGTGGGACGCCAAGGTCGACGCCGGCCACGCCGTGCGCGGCTACGATCAAGCGCTGTCCTTACCCGCCACTGACCTGGCCGCGGCGACGGCGCTGCTGGATGCCCGCTTTCTCATCGGCGATCGCGCGCTGGCCGACAAGTTCCTGGCCGAATTTCACAAGCGGGTGGCCGCCAGCGCGGCCGACGATTTCGTGGCCCGCCTGCGCGCCGAACAGAAAGCCCGCCACAGCCGGTTTGGCGACACCATTTTCTTGTTGGAGCCCGATCTGAAGAATGGCCCGGGCGGCATGCGCGATCTGTGCGTCGGGCGCTGGGCGGCGATGGCGCGCTTTGGCACCGGCGATCCGCGCGCGCTGCAGGCCAAGGGCGTGATGACCGAGCGGGTGGCCACGGCATTCGAGGCGGCGAACGCCTGGCTTTTGCGCACCCGCATCGCCATGCACAGCGCGGCCGGGCGCCGCCAGGATCAGCTGCGTTTCGCCGTGCAGGAAGCGGTGGCGCCCATCCTGTGCCCGAACGCGCGCGCCGGCGAGGGCGACATCCGCCCGGCGGTGGCGCCCGCCGTCGAGGCGCTGATGCACCAGTTCCATGCCCACGCCAAGTTGATTCGCCGCGAGACCGAGCGGCTGCTCCAGCGCGCCACCGCGCGCGAGGGCCAGCGCCGCGTCACCGTGCCGGTCGCCTTGGCGAACAGCGGCCCGCGCGATCCCAGCTTCGTCATTCGCGACGGCGCCCTGGAACCCGCCGACGAGACCGTCTTTCAGCGCAAGCCGTCGGAGATGATCCGCATCTTCGCCGCCGCCGTCGAGCTGGACCTGCCGCTGGCCCTGCGCACCCGCGAGCTCATCGGCGAGCAGGCCGCCGCGCACGGCGAAGCGCTGCGCGCCGATCCCGACGCCGGCCCGACCTTCGTGAAGTTCCTGGGCGATACGCGCGATCGGGCCAACCCGTCGCGCCTGGAACAGATGCAAGATCTCGGCGTGCTGGGCGCGCTCATGCCCGAGTGGGAGCCCAGCACCGGCCGGGTGCAGCACGACATCTATCACGTGTACACCGTCGACCAGCACGCCCTTTATGCCGTCGGTCGCCTGCACGCCCTGGCCCGCGGCGATCACGCCGATGAATTTTCCGTCACCTCGGAGACGATTCAGGAGGTCCAGCGGCCCGTGGCCCTGGTGGTGGGCACCTTGCTGCACGACGTGGGCAAACCGTACGGCAAGCCGCACAGCGAGATCGGCGCTGACCTCACCTTGAACATCGCCGCCCGGCTGGGGCTGGAGGAAGAAGACATTCGCCGCGCCGAGTTCCTGGTGCGCCAGCACCTGGTGATGGGCCAGATGTCGCAGCGGCGCGATCTGGATGATCAGGAGATGATCGCCGACTTCGCCAAGCTCTGCGGCGACGAGGAGAACCTGCGCGAGCTTTACTTGCTGACCTTCTGCGATCTGGCCTCGGTGGCGCCCGACAACCTGACCAGCTGGAAGGACACGCTGCTGCGCGAGCTTTACCAGCGCACCCTGAATTTCCTGCGCCGCGGGCCCGATCTCCTGGGCGCCGAGCGCGCCGAGACGGTGCAGCGCCGGCAAAAGCGCGCCGCACGTCTTCTGGGCGAGGACGCCGACAGCCCGGAGCTAGCCGCGCTGTTCGCCGGCTTTCCCGATCGCTACTTCGCCGAGAACACCGCGCGCAAGATCGCCGCCCACGCGCGCCTGATGCGGGCGCGGCGCGGCCGGACCGAGGTGTCGATCATCGACGTCGCCCACGACACGCGCCTCGGCATGACGGAGATGGTGCTGCTGGCGCCGGACATGCCGGGCCTGCTGGCCGAGGTGGCGGGCGTTCTGCACGCCAACCGCCTGGACGTCGTCGACGCCGCCATCTACTCGCGCAAGGCCACCACGCCGGGCGAGGACGCGTTGGCCCTGGACATCTTTCGCGTCCGCGACAGCGCCGGCAATCCCGTCACCGACGAGCACCGCTGGCAAAAGATCCGTGCCGATCTCGAATCGGTGGTGTCGGGGCGGGTGAAGGTCGAGACGTTGGTTGGTTCGCGCCCGCGCGCCGATTCAGTGGCTGCCTGGCACACGCCCGAGGTGCCGACCGAGCTGAAGATCGACAACCAGGTCAGCCGCAGCTTCACCGTCGTCGAGGTCATTTCCGAGGATCGCCCGGGCTTGCTGTACGCCATCACCCGCACGCTGTTCGCCAGCGGCCTGGACATCCACCGCTCGAAGATCGCCACCGAGGCCAACCGCGCCGTCGACGTCTTTTACGTGCGCGACAAGGCCACCGGCGAGAAGATCACCGACGACACCCGCGCCAGCAAGCTGCGCCAGGCGCTGGGCGCGTCGCTGCCGCACTGACGTGTAGACTGCGCCGATGATCGTTCTTCTCGCGCTGGTACTGCTGGGACCAATCGGTGAGGGCGCGCCTGGCGCGGGCGCGGGCAGCCCAGGGACGCCGCTGCTGGAAAAGGGGCAGCGGTTGTTTCAGCAAGGCGATCTGGCGGGCGCGCTGCGGGCATTCGACGCGGCGGCGGCGGCGGATCCCAAGGACGCGCGCGCGCCGTACCTGCGTGGTGTCGCGCTGGAAAAGAAAGGCGACGCCGCGGGCGCGCTGGCCGCTTATCGCGCGGCGGTGGCGCGCAAGCCCGATTTCGCCGAGGCGAACAACAACCTGGGCGCGTTGCTGCTGGCCAAGGGCGACGGGGCGGGTGCGGCGGCGGCGCTGGAAGCGGCGACCAAGGCGAGTCCGGAGTACGCTGAAGCGCAATACAACCTGGGCCTGGCCCGCGATGCGCTGGGCAAGCGCGCCGAGGCGGTGGTGGCATATCGCGCGGCGGTGCGGCTCAAGCCGAGTGACGGCAGTTATCGTCTGAATCTGGGCGCGGCGCTGCGGCGGGCGGGCGACATCGACGGCGCGGCGGCGGCGCTGAAAGATGCCACGCGCCTGTCGCCTAACGACGCGCTTGCCTTTGCCGATCTGGGAATGGTGCTGTCCGATCAGCGCGCCTTCGACGACGCCCAGCGCGCTCTCGAGCACGCCACGAAGCTGAATCCCAATCTGGCGCTGGCCTGGGATCGTCTGGGGCGGGTGGATCTGAAGAAAGGCGACCCCGCGGGTGCGGTGCTGGCGGGCGAAAAGGCGCGCAAGCTGGACGCCACCAACAGCGCCTTCGCCGCCGACCTGTGTCGCGCGCTATTCGAGAGGCGCGAGGCGGCGCGCGCGGTGACGGAATGCAAGGCGGCGGTGCAGCTGGATCCGAAGAACGCGCTGGCGCGCTATGAGCTCGGCAAGGCGCTGGTGGCCAAGGGCGATTGCGCGGCGGCGCGCGCCGAGATGGAACGGTTCGCGGCTCTGCCTGGCGTCAAACCAGAGGCGAAAAACCAGGCCCAGGCCATCGTCGCCGCGTGCGGCGCCGGCGACGGCAAAGCCGCCGCGAAATAGGAATTGCGAGGCGGTAGCACAGTCGCTAATCTCCCGAGATGTTGCCGGACGGTCAGCTGCGAGAGGCCCTGACTTTTGATGACGTCCTGCTGGTTCCCGCGGAAAGCGACGTCGTTCCGAGGGACGTGGACGTTCGTACCGACCTGACGCCGGGCATCCGCCTGGCCAACCCGATCATCTCGTCGGCGATGGACACCGTGACCGAAGCGGCCACAGCGATCTGCATGGCGCGCGAGGGCGGCGTGGGCATCTTGCACAAGAACATGGGCATCCCCGAGCAGGCGCTGGAGGTGACCAAGGTGAAGAAGGCCGAGACCGGCGTGGTGATCAACCCGGTCACCATCGGCCCCGATCAGAAGGTCGCCGCCGCCGTCGAGTTGATGCGCAAGCACGAGATCTCCGGCCTGCCGGTGGTGGCCGCCGACGGACGTCCGGTCGGCATCGTCACCAACCGCGACCTGCGCTTTGAACGCAATCTGGATCAGCCGGTCAGCGCCATGATGACCCGCCGCCTGATCACCACCGCCGAGGGCGCCAGCCTGGAAGGCTCGAAAGAGCTGCTGCACAAGAACCGCATCGAAAAGCTGTTGGTGGTCGACGGCCACGGCCTGCTCAAGGGCCTCATCACCATCAAGGACATCGAGAAGGCGCAGCAGCATCCGTTCGCGGCCAAGGACGAGCTCGGCCGCCTGCGCGTGGGCGCCGCCGTAGGCGTGGGCGCCGATCGCGACGAACGCGTCGATGCCTTGCTGAAAGCCGGCTGCGACGTCATCTGCATCGACACCGCCCACGGCCATTCGCGCGGCGTGATCCAGGCGGTGGCCGACGTGCGCCGCAATTTTCCCAAGGCCCAGATCATCGCCGGCAACGTGGCCACCGGCGACGGCGCGCTGGCCCTGGCCAAGGCCGGCGCCGATGCGGTGAAGGTCGGTATCGGCCCGGGATCGATCTGCACCACGCGCGTGGTGGCCGGCGTG
Organism: Polyangia bacterium; assembly: GCA_036268875.1. Classification (GTDB taxonomy): domain Bacteria; phylum Myxococcota_A; class Polyangia; order Fen-1088; family Fen-1088; genus DATKEU01. The sequence goes on from DATATI010000041.1 coordinate 79,278, forward strand.
GGGGTCCCGCAGATCACCGCCATCAACGACGTGGCCCGGGCCCTGGAAAAGCTGAACGTCATGGTGATCGCCGACGGCGGCATCAAGTATTCCGGCGACGTGGTCAAGGCCATCGCCGCCGGCGCGCACATCGTGATGATCGGCAGCTTGTTCGCCGGCACCGACGAAGCGCCGGGCGAGATCATCTTGTACCAAGGCCGCAGCTACAAAGTTTACCGCGGCATGGGATCGATCGGCGCCATGCGGGCCGGCAGCCGCGATCGTTATTTCCAGAACGAGGTGACCACCGAAGCCAAGCTGGTCCCGGAAGGCATCGAGGGCCGGGTGCCTTACCGGGGATCGCTGTCGCAATCGATCTTCCAGCTGATCGGCGGCCTCAAAGCCGGCATGGGTTACACCGGCTGCCGCACCATCGCCGACCTGCGCACCAAGGCCAAGTTCGTGCGCGCCACCGCGATGGGCCTGCGTGAATCGCACGTCCACGATGTGATCATCACCAAAGAAGCTCCCAACTATCGGGTGGAGCAGTAGCCCCGCGTGCGTCGCGACCTCATCCTGATCCTGGACTTCGGAGCTCAGTACACCCAGCTCATCGCGCGCCGGGTGCGCGAACAGAAGGTGTACTCGGAGATTCACCCGTTCAATATCCCGCTGGCGAAGATTCGCGAGCTGAACCCGCGCGGGATCATCTTGTCGGGTGGACCGTCCTCCTCATACGATGAAGGCGCGCCGCGGGTCAGCGCCGAGCTTTATGACCTGGGCGTGCCGATCCTGGGCATCTGCTATGGCGTGCAGCTGACAGCGTTGCTCCTGGGCGGCAAGGTTGTGCCGGCCGATCGGCGCGAATACGGCCGCGCCACCATTCGGGTGAAAGAGGCGGGCGATCTTTTCCATGGCTTTTCCGCCGACGAAGACGTGCCGGTGTGGATGAGCCATGGCGATCGAATCGACAGTCTCCCCAGCGGATTCTCGGTGATCGCCGAAAGCGCCAACTGTCCTGTCGCCGCCGTCGCCGCTCCGGCGCGCAAATTCTGGGGCGTGCAATTTCACCCCGAGGTGGCGCACACCCCGCGCGGCGGCGAGATCCTGGCCAACTTTCTGTTTCGCATCTGCGGCTGCCAGCCCACCTGGACCATGGCCAGCTTCGTCGACGAAGCGGTGCGGTCGATCAAGGACAAGGTCGGTCCCACCGCCCGCGCCGTGTGCGGCCTTTCGGGCGGCGTCGATTCGTCGGTGGCGGCGGCGCTGGTGCTGCGTGCCATCGGCGAGCGGTTGACCTGCATCTTCGTAGACACCGGTTTGCAGCGCGCGGCCGAGGCGCAGCAGGTCGAGTCGCTGTTTCGCGATGCCTTCAAAGCTGATCTGCGCGTCGTCGACGCCACCGAAAGATTCATGCACGGCCTCCACGGCGTCACCGACCCGGAGGGCAAGCGCAAGTTCATCGGTCGCGAGTTCATCGCCGTCTTCGACGAAGAGGCCAAGCGGGTGGCAGCGGCCGGGGGCGCAGGGGCGTCGTTCCTGGTGCAAGGCACGCTGTACCCGGACGTCATCGAATCGGTGTCGCACAAGGGACCGTCGGCGACCATCAAATCGCACCACAACGTCGGCGGCCTGCCCGAGCGGATGAATTTGAAATTGGTGGAGCCGCTGCGCGAGCTTTTCAAGGACGAAGTGCGGGCGCTGGGCGCAGAACTGGGCCTGCCTCGACATGTGCTGTGGCGCCAGCCGTTCCCGGGTCCGGGTCTGGCGGTGCGGATTCTCGGCGAGGTGACCAAAGAACGCTGCGATGTCTTGCGCGCCGCCGACATGATCATCGAACAGGAGATCCGCGCCGCTGGTTTGTATGAATCGATCTGGCAGTCGTTCGGGGTGCTGTTGCCGGTGCGCACGGTCGGCGTGATGGGCGACGAACGAACCTACGCCAACGTGCTGGCCCTGCGAGCCGTGCACTCGCGCGATGGGATGACCGCCGACTGGGTGCCGCTGCCGTACGATCTGCTGGCCACCATTTCGTCGCGCGTCGTCAACGAGGTGAAGGGGATCAACCGCGTGGTCTATGACATCTCGTCCAAGCCTCCCGCCACCATCGAGTGGGAGTAGGCGCGGCGCCGCGCGCGTGGCGGCGGTGCTGACGATGACGATCGTCGTCGCGGCGCCAGGCGCGGGCGGTGTCGGCCTGGCGGCGGCCGGAGCGGAGTCGCCGGCCGCGCTGGTGGACAAACGCGGTGGCGTGACCATCGATTGGGCGACCGGGACCGTGGCGGCGCAGGCGGGCGCGGCGGCCGACCTGCGGATGCCGTCGGCGGATCTGGCCCGGCCGGGTGCCGAGCGCCGCGCCCGCGCTTCCGCGCTGGAAAAGCTGCGCACCGCCTTGTCGACGCTGCCTCTCGGTGGCGATCGCACGCTGCCCTCCGACGCGGTCGAGCGGGCGCTGGCCAAGGCGCGTGTGGGGGCGCTGGACTATCAATCGAACGGCGGTGTCCTGGTTCGCCTGGAGGTGCGGTTCGCCGACTGGCTGGCGCCAGCGTCGTCTCCGGTGGAATCGACGGAGACGCCGTCGGCCACCATCGTCGTGTCGAACAGCCACCTGGCGGCGTCGCCGGTGGCGAAGGTCGGCAAGCACGAAGTGATCGTCGGCGCAGCGACGTATCATCTGGGCATCCCGCCGGCATCGGTGCGCGCAATCAGCGCCCGGGCCGATCGCGCCGGCCGCCTGAGCATGCTCGGCGACGAGAAACTGGCCCAGAAGCTCGCCGGCGCGCTCGTGGTGATCTACGTTGAGAAGGTCAACCGATGAAACGCGGACCGAATAAACCGCCCGTCGCTGGCGTGCCGGCGGTCGTTTTCGTCGCCTGCCTGGCGGTCGCCGGCGGGCTGGCGCCGATCGCTGCGCATGCCCAGGCGACGGCGGGGGCGCGGCCGGCGGGCAGCGTGCCATCGCCGATCGCCTTGCCCACCACGCCCGGGATGCGGGTCGGTTCGGCGCAGATTCCGGTGGTGGGCGGCAACTCGGCCGGCGCACGCGAGCGAGCGCTTGACGAGGCTTTGCGCCAGACCGTCGATCTCGCGCTCAGTGACATCGTCGATGCGCCCACCCGCGCCACCCAGGCCAAGGCCATCCGCGCCTTGATGGCCCGGGCCCGCGGTTACGTCAGACGCTATCGCACGCTGGAAGAGGGCGAATCGGCCGGTACATACGTCATACGCGTGGAGGCCGAGGTCGACGAGCCGGCCTTGCGCCGGGCCACCGAACGCTGGTCGTCGGCAGCCGCGTCGCCGGTCGCGCCGTCGCGCACGTCGTCGCTGTCGTTGCTGGTGGTCAGCAGCGGCGCTCCCGAGGCGGGCGCGGCGACGGTCGCGGCGCTGGGCGCGGTGGGGATCGCCGCGCAACTGGGCGACGGGTCGCTGATCGATCCGGCGCGCGCTGTCCAGACTGCGGCCAAGAGCGCGCTGGGCGCGGTGGCGTTCGTGTCGTCGTCGCTGACGGACGAAGGCTCGGTGCGAGGGCCGGGCAAAGAATCGGTCAGCTGTCGCCTGGGCGCGCGCGTCGTCGCCGTGCCCAGCGGCCAACTGATCGCCGAGCCGACCGCCCAGCCGCGGGTGTTCGCCGACCGCGCCGCCGCGGCGCGCACCGGATGCCTGTCGCGCGCCGCTTCGGAGCTCGCCGGTCAGCTGGTGCCGCTGGTGTCGTCATCCGCGCCGGCCTTCGCCGATCTGCGCGCCATCACCGTTGACGCCGCCGTCACCGAACCTGCCGCCGTTCCCGCCTTGCTGAAATCGCTGCGGGGTCTGGGCGCCGTCTCCGCCGCCGAGCTGCGCCGCCTCAGCGCCGGTCGTGCCGAGATCAAAGTGCAGACCCGCCTGGGTGCCGCCGCCCTGGCCACCGCGCTGGCTCGCGAAGCCACGGCCATCCTCGACCTCACCGCCGTAGAGCCGGGCGGCGACACCGTTCGTCTGCAAGCGCGCCTGCGCCCCGCGCCCACGCCCGTTCCCACCGCCGCCACCGGCACGCCCACCGCGCCCGCGCCATGAAGACGCTGGTATTCCTGGTCCTGCTCGTCTCCGCCGGCTGTGCTCACTCGCTGCAGTCCCTCGGCGTCGCCTTCCGCGTCGACAGCAACGTCGCCGACGCCACGGTCTGGATCGACGACATCTTCGTCGGCCAGGTCTCCGAATGGCAACACGAGGGCAAGTTCATCCGCCCCGGCTTCCACCGCATCGAAATCCGCCACCCCAACTATTACTCCGTCTTCCAAGAGATCGAACCCGCCGCCGGGACGCAGACGACGATCAAGGCGCAGCTGCACGCCATTCTCCAATAGCAGCACCTCGGTCTTGTCCGCTGTCGTCACAGCGAGCGGGACCCTTTGAGGGTCCCGAATTAGATCGTCTCGCAGAACTCGATCTGGCGCGGCACTTTGTACGGCGCCAGGTTGCGGGCGCAGTGGTCGATGATGTCCTCAGCCTTGCACAAGCCGGCCCGCACCACTTTCGCCACCACCATCGGGCCGCCCAGATCGTCGGTGATGACCCGGGCCTGCGCGGCTTTCACCTTGGGGAACGCTTCCAGGCAGCCTTCCACTTCGCCCAAGGCCAGGCGTTTGCCATCGACCTTGACCAGATCGTCTTCGCGGCCGGTGATGGTCAGCTTGCCATTGCGATCGATCTGGCCGATGTCGCCGGTGCGGAACCATTTGTCGCGATCAACCTCGCCGATGGGTACGCCGTGGTCGCGCTTGGGCAGGTGCATCTTGGGCACCGACAGCATCGACAGCGCCTTCGAGCGCACCCAGACCGGGCCGGTCTCGGCCGCCGCCACCTTGTCGCCGTTGGGCGCGGCGACGCGCAGCTCGATGCCGGCGAACGCCTTGCCGACGGTCTCCGGATCTTTGCCGCCGCGATCGATGGCCAACGGGCCGCCCTGCGTGCTGTGGTAGCAGGACAGAAGGCGGATGCCGAATCGCTGATAAAAATTCTCCGCGATGAGGCCCGGCATGCGCGAGCCGGAGCTCAAATAGCGGGCGCCGCTGATCTTTAGCGGCTTGACCGTCGGCACCCGCACCAACGAACCGAACAGCCCCGGGTTGCCCGGGAAAATATCCACGCTTTGCTCGCGCAGCAGCTTGGTGATGCGCTTGGGCGAGATCTCGTCTTCAAGAAACAGCGTCGCGCCGTGGGCCAGCGTGGTGACCAGACCAAAGTCGAAACCGTAACTGTGGTGCAGCGGAACCGTGCACAGCAGGCGATCAGAATCTTTGATGTCCAGGGTCTCGCCGATCGCCTCGGCGGCAGCGCCGAGGTTGGTGGTCGTGCGCACCACGCCCTTGGGATCGCCACCGACGCTGGCGGTGAACTGCACGATAGAGGCGTCGCTATCGATCAGATTGGCCAGCGGTGCTCGTCTGTACAGGCTGCAGGTGAGCAGCGTGCCTTGCAGGCGGCGGCGGTTTTCCGGCACGAACTTCGACGGCGGGTTGGGGCGTGACACCACCGCCGGCCGCGTGACCACCGGGTTGGCGTAGAACGGCGGACCAACGGGAAGCTGGCCGGCTTCTCCGCCGCGCGGGCGCGTGATGAGAGCGCGCAGCGGCGCCGCCTCCAGCATCATCTCCAATTCTCGATTGCCGAGAGTCGGATCCAGCGGCACCACCACGGCGTCGATCTTTGAGAGGGCCAGCGCCAGGATCACGAAGTCAGGAACATTGCCCAACATCAATCCGACCCACGAACCGGACGCGATGCCCATCGCGTGCAGCTCTTGCGCGCGGCGGTCGACGCGGTGAAGAAGGCCTCGCCAGGACAGATACGTGTCGCGATAGACCAGCGCCTTCCCGCTTCCGCGATCGGTCGAGACTCTCGAGAGCCATTCGTACAGCTGCATTCTTCCCGTGCCGACGCCCTTGAGGGCGCGCCTAGTCTATACGTCCCACCTCCGCCGTCACAACAATATCGAAATTCAGCGGGCGGCCAGCATCTTCGTCGCGGCGCGATCGCCTTTTTCGGCCAAATACGTGGTGACGATGCGACGAGCCACATACGTCGCCTTGATGCGCCAGGTGGGGTGATTTCCCAGCGCCACGGCGAACGCGATGGTCGGGTGATCAGCGGGCGCGTAGCCCACGAACCAGCTGTAGCCGACGTAGCCTTTGTCGGTCTCGGCGGACAAGGTGCCCGTCTTTCCCGCCACCTCGACGTCCAGATAGCGGTGGCCCTGTTTGTCGCGGAAGGTGCCCTTGGCGGTGCCAATGCGCGTGGTCAGCTCCATCATCCGGCCCACCTCGCGGGCGGTCGCGAGGTCGACGACAGGGCGCGGGTGGGTCACAGACAAAGGCAGCAAATTCCCTTCGGCGTCGTAAGCACGGTCAACCAGCGTCGGCGTCGGCATGGTTCCGCCATTGGCGATGACCGCCGCCAGCAACGCGCCATGTATGGGCGACAGCGTCGAGTGCCAGAAGCCGGCCGCCGTGCGGGCGAACTCCAGCCCGTCGGTGGGAACGTCCAGATGCGACGGCTCCAGCGGAATTTCGAAGGGGATGGCGCGGCCGAATCCAAAGGCATGGCCCATGCGGGCCAGCTGGTCGGCGGTCAAGTGGCGGCTGGCCAACTTGGCCAGGATGGCATTTTGCGATTTGCCAACGCCATATCCCAGCGTGTCGCAGCGGCGATCGATGGACGGAATGTCGATCAGATTGTCGGGCAGCACCGACGAGACGCCGCCGTGATAGCAAGCCTGGCTGTGACTGGACAGACCAGCCTCTGACACCAGCGCCGCCGCCGACACCACCTTGAACACTGACGCCGCTGGCGCCCACGGGCGTAGCGCCAGTTGCTCGGCGCCCAGCGCCGGATCAACGGCCGAGCGGCCGACCATTGCCAGCACGCGGCCGTCGGGAATGGAGATGACCACCGCGCCGGCGTATGGGATCTGAAATGTCTTCAAGACATCCTCGGTCGATTCTTGAAGCTGCGGATCCAGAGTCAGCTCGGCGTGGCCACCGTCGGCGGAAGCGACGACGTACATGTGGCCCTGACGCATCAGCGTGTCCAGTTTCAACCCCGCAAGGTGGTTAGCGGGCGGTGGCACCGGGGACTGAGCGAACGCCAGAGCGGACCAGAGGGACGAAACCGCCATGTAAAGCAACGAAAATCGAGGCATGATGACAAAGTCATACATGTAGGTGGATGTGTCAAATTTGCTACGTCTTTACGCGTTTCGCCGGATGGCCTACGCTGCCAAAGGCTAGCCCTTGCCCCGCCATCCACGAGATCCGAACGACACCTCCGAGTCCGACCATGTTCGGGCGAAGACCGTCGTCACCAGCATCAGCCGCATCTCAGAACGGCCGTCCGCCAAGGAAGCCTGTCTGGTGGTGATCTACGGATCCGAGCTGGGCAAGAAGTACAACTTGAACGCCGCGTCGCTGGTGATCGGCCGATCATCAAAATGCGACATCCAGATTGATCAAGAATCGATCTCCCGCAATCATTCCAAGATCCTGAACACCGGCAAGTCGATCCTGGTGCGCGACCTTGGATCAACCAACGGCACCTACGTCAACGACGAGCCGATCGACGAATACGTCCTGCGCGACGGCGACCTGATCAAGATCGGTCGCACGATCTTCAAGTTCCTCACCGGCGGTAACATCGAGAACGCCTATCACGAGGAAATTTACCGGCTGACCACCATCGACGGTCTGACCCAGATCTTCAACAAGCGTTACTTCCTGGAGAACCTCGAGCGCGAGATCGCTCGGTCGCAGCGCTACCGTCGGTCGCTGTCCTTGGTGATGTTCGACATTGATCACTTCAAGAAGATCAACGACAGCTACGGCCACCTGGCCGGCGATTACGTCCTGAAGATGCTGGCGTCGACGGTGAAGTCGAAGATCCGCCGCGAGGATCTCTTCGCCCGCTACGGTGGCGAGGAGTTCGCCATCGTGCTGCCCGAGATCGACGGCGACAACGGCAAGGCCTTCGCCGAGAAGATCCGACAGATCGTCGAAAAGCAGGACTTTCGCTTCGAGAACACCCGCATCCGCGTCACCATCTCGATGGGCGTCTCCACCATCGATGAAGAGACCACCGACGCCGCGTCGCTGATCAAGCGCGCCGACGAACGCCTCTACGAAGCCAAGAGCGCCGGACGCAACCGCGTTTTCGCGTAAGCCCGAGCGCTTTATTGAATTGACGGTTCTAAGACGGCGTCGTCGTCGACGTTCTTTTCGTGGCGGGGCGAACCGGAGCGGTTGCGACGGCCAGCTTTGCCGCCGGCGGCGGAGGGCGCCATGGCCTTGCCCGGCATCGGCGTCTCGGACTTGGACGGCTTGGGCGTCGGCTGCAGCGTGGCGAATAGCGGCGAGGGCAGATTCGGCACGATGTACATCACCTTGCTCTCGAAGCCGGCCTTCTTGAAGACGAACTCGACCGCCGAATCGCTGTAGGGAACTTCGATCGACAGCGGTGTCTGTCCCAGCTCTTGTCCGGTGTCGGTGCGCAAAATGGTGGCGCGATCGGGATCCGAGTTGAAGTTCACTCGCACTGTCGCGGGCACGCGTGGCGCCTCGACCACTGGCGGCGGCGCCGCCCGGTGGGTGTCGCGGCGGCCGGTGAAAGCGACGAAGGCCAACCCGGTGACCGCGGCGATGGCCACGAACAGCAGGGCCTTGCGACTGGTTCGTTTCGGCGTCAGCTCTTCGATGATCTCGCCGACGCCCTGGCGGTAAGTCGATGGGCTGGTCACCGGGTCCCGCTCGCCGCTGCCGATCTTCAGGCCCGATCCGAAGCCGATCTTGGCCGCCAGATTGATATCAGAACGTTTCATCGGCGCGGCGGCGCGCGCCGCCCCGCTGAGATCGTCGGGGATGCCCACCAGCGGCGCCGAGGGCGCGTAAGCGTCGGGATCCATCAAGGCGTCGCGGAAGTCCGCCATGGTTTGAAACCGCTCTTCGCGATCCTTGGCCAGGGCGCGAAACAGGATCAGGTCAAGCGCCGGCGACAGATTGGGCACGATGCTGCGCACCGACGGCGGCGGCATGGTGATGTGCTTGACGATGATCTCGCCGTAACCTTCGCCGCCGAACGGCACCTTGCCGGTCAGCATCTCGAAGAGAATCACGCCCAATGAATAAATATCCGCGCGGTGATCGATGGTGGCCTTGCCCTCGCATTGCTCGGGCGACATGTAGTAAGGCGTTCCCATCACCGATCCGGTGCGGGTCTTGTGGGTGACCTTCTCTTCGACCTGGGTCAGCTTGGCCAGACCGAAGTCCAGCACCTTGACGAAATCCTTCTGGGTGCCGCGCGAGATCAAATAAATATTCTCGGGCTTGAGGTCCCGGTGAATGATGCCGTGCTCGTGCGACGAGCCCAGCGCGTCGGCGACCTGGGTGGCGATATTGATCGCCGCCTGCGGCGGCAGCCGCTCCTCGCGCTTGAGGCGCTCGGACATCGACTCGCCCTGCAGGTACTCCATGACGAAGTAGAACTCTCCGTCGGTGGTGTTCCCGAAATCGCTGATGTCGACGATGTGTTCGTGGCCGATCTGGTTGACCGACTTCGCCTCGGTCACGAAGCGCGAAACCACCTCGGCGTTGCGCGCCAATTCGGGATGGATGGCCTTCATGGCCACTTTTTTCCCGATCACCGGGTGCTCGGCCAGATACACCACACCCATCCCGCCTTCCCCAAGCTTGGCGGTGATCTTGTAGTTGCCTATGGTTTGGCCGACATCAATCATGAACGCAGGGGGAGGGCGCTAAGAGATCGGGCGACAGAAGAACGCCAGCGACGATAATGCCAATGATGTCGCTCGGAAAGTATTGCGATATCGCGATGCAACTCGCCTTGGAGGACGGTCAGGTTAAGAACAGCACGAAACCCTCCCGGACCAATTCCAGAAGACATCGGAGTCCATGTCATATACGACCACACACTAGGTCTTCAGGCTACCCGAAAATGATGGAACGTCTCGCGGCCAGCAGGTCCGCGATCATCGTATCAATTGCGGACCTAACTTCCTCTGCTTTGCGCGTCGTGCCATCGGGATCGTCGGAGATCGGCGGCGGCGGGGCGATGGGCGTACCGATGCGAATGGTCCATTTGCTCGGCACCGGCAGCAGCCCTAACGGGCCCAGCCAGGGAAAAGTTGGCGTAATCGGGATGTACGGGATTCCCAGCGGCGCGGCCAGCGCGGTGATCTTGCCGACCACCGGGTGGATTTCCTCGGCGCCGACGATGGCCACCGGGAGCATCTGCACCTGGGTCTGCCGGGCCAAACGCGCGAAGCCACCCCGCCCGAAGCGGGCCAAGCGATAGCGTTCGCGGTAAAGCTTGCCGACGCCTTTGAGGCCTTCGGGAAAAACGCCGACCAGGTGTCCATCAGCCAGTAGCGGTTGCGCGGTCTCCTGCGAGGCGCGCACGCCCCCGATCTTCGCCACTACATTGGCCATCCACCCCGAATGGAAGGCAAAGTTCGCCACCAATGCCCGCAACCTGCGATGGGCAGGATGGTCGCGAAAGATTCCATAAATCAACATCGCCCCGTCGTAGGGCAACCCGCCTGAATGATTGGCCACCAGCAATGCGGGTCCCGTTGCGGGAACGTTCTCGAGGCCGATCATTCGCACGCGAAAATATTTGCTGTAGAGAAACTCCAGCACCGGCGCCGCTCGCTCGATGAATGACGGATCGTGGCCATTGTCGACCTGCTGCTGCGGCTTCGTCGCCAACGGACCGTAGCCGGCGCGCATCGCTTCGACGATCGCCGCCAGCGCGGAACGCAACGTGGGCGGAGGCGTGATCGGCATCAGCGGGTCAATTCCTTTAGCATGGCCTCAAAATCGGCGGGCGGGTCGGCGCGAAAGTCCAGCCGCGCGCCGGTCACCGGGTGATCGAAGCCCAGCGTCGCCGCGTGCAGCATCAATCGCGGCGAATTGATGATCGGCGCGTCGGAAGCGAGCCGCTCGCGGATGTATACGGTCTCGCCGACCAATGGGTGGCCAGCTTCGGAAAGGTGAATGCGGATCTGGTGCGTGCGCCCCGTCTCCAGGCGAACCCGACACAACGTGGCCCCGCGCAGCCCCCGCACCGCCGTCACGTGCGTGACCGAGCGCTGGCCGCGCCCGGTGCGCGTCGATCCGCGCAGGCCGTCGCCGCGATCGGCGACCAGCACTGATTCGATGCGCCGGCTCTCGATCGCGCCGTGGGCGACGGCGATGTACTCCCGGTCCGCCAGGTGCTGCTGGAAGACCTCGTGCAGCCGGCGCTCGGCCAGCTTGGTGCGCGCAAAGCACAGCAAGCCCGAGGTGTCCTTGTCCAGACGGTGCACGATGTAGATCGGCGCCGCGGTGGCCTTGCGTCCGGCGCGCCGCCACGCCTCGCGGATCAGATCCATCGCCGTCCCGGTTTCCTTGCGATCGAAAGGGACGCTGGAAATTCCGGCCGGTTTCTCGATCACCAGCAGATGCGGATCCTCGAAAACGACGGAAAAATCGGGGATCTCCGGCCGCGGCCGCGGCGCCGCCATGCGGATCTCCACCCGCTGACCGTCGGCGATACGGGTGGCGGCGTCCAGCGCGCGCTCACCGTCCAGCAAGACCTTGCCGCTTTCGCACAGGCGGCGCACGTCGGCCCAGCTGCGGCCGGGCAGGTGACGGCGAAGGGCGGCCGCCAGGGTGGCGTTGGCGTCGCCGGGACCGAGGACGAACCCCGTTGGCGCACTGTCCGTCCGCGCTTCAGCCACGAACCATCTCGAAGACGCGAGCCAGCGCGCCGTCGAGCAGGTCTGGACGCGTTCCGCCCCCCTGCGCCATGTCCGCGCGCCCGCCGCCCTTGCCACCGACATCCTTGGCCACTTCGCCCACGATCTTGCCGGCGTTGAAGCGCGACACCAGATCGGGCGTCACCATCGACACCAGCGCGATCTTGTCGCCCTCCACGCCAGCCAGCACCACCACGCCCGAGCGCAGCTTGTCGCGCAGCTGATCGGCGACCTCGCGCAGGGCCTTCGGGTCGGCGACGTCGGCCCGCGTGGCCAGCACGCGCACGCCGCCCACGTCCTGCGCCTCGCTGAGCAGATCACGTCCGCCGCCCGAGGCCAGCTTGCGCTTGAGCCGATCGATCTCTTTTTCGTGCTCGCGCAGGTCGGCTTGCAGGCGGGCCACCTTGCCGCTGACCTCGAAGGCGCCGCCGCGCAGAAGCTCGCCCGCCGAGGCCAGCTCGCCTTCCAGCTTGTGCACGTAGGCCGCCGCGCCATCGCCGGTGACGGCTTCGATGCGTCGCACGCCCTGGGCCACCCCGGTTTCTTCGGTGATCTTGAAGAAGGCGATGTCGCCGGTGCGCGCGACATGGGTGCCGCCGCAAAATTCTTTCGACTCGCCCATGGTCACCACGCGCACGGTGTCGCCGTATTTCTCGCCGAAGAAGGCGATGGCGCCGGCTTTCTTGGCCTCGGCGATGGCCAGCACGTCGGTGGCGGTAGGCTGGTTGCGTCGCACGCGTTCGTTGACCAGATCCTCGACTCGCTGGCGCTCGTCCGGCGCCAGCGGCGCGAAGTGCGAGAAATCGAAGCGCAGGCGATCGCGCGCTACCAGCGAGCCCTTCTGCGTGACGTGTTCGCCCAGCGTCACGCGCAGCGCCCAGTGCAGGAGGTGCGTGGCCGAGTGATTGCGGCAGATGGCGTCGCGGCGCTCGGTGTCGACGGTCAGATCGACTGTGTCACCTACGCGCAACTCGCCGGTCTGGATCTGGCCAAGGTGCACATACAGCGTCGCTACCGGTCGCTTGACGTCATCAACGGCGAACGTGCCCTTGCCGCTGGCGATGGTGCCGGCGTCGCCGACCTGGCCGCCTTGCTCGCCGTAAAACGGCGTCTCGGCGGTGACGATGGCGACGCGCTTGGAGAACGGGCCGACCACCTCCACCTCGACGCCGTCGGCGAGCAACGCCACGATCTTCGATGAGGCGCGGGTCTTTTCGTAGCCGACGAAAAGCGTTGCCCCGACGCGAGCGCTGACCTTTTGAAACACCGCCTCGACGGCGACCTCGCCCGAGCCGTGGAAGTCGCTGCGGTGGCGTTGCTCGTTCATGGCGCGCTCGAAGCCGGCCTCGTCGACGGTCCAGTGATTCTGCTCGGCGATGACCCGGGTGAGATCGAGCGGGAAGCCGAAGGTGTCGTACAGCTTGAAGGCGACGTCACCCGACAGGGTCGACTTCGCCGTGCCCGTGCCGGCCGCTTTGAATTCCTGGTCGAGGATCTTCACCCCCCGATCCAGCGTCTCTCGAAACCGCAGCTCTTCTTCGTGGGAGATCTTCAGGATCAGCTCGCGCCGTTCGCGCAGCTCTGAATAGACACCGGCCATCTTCTCGATCACCAGGCCTGTCATCGACGCCAGGAATGGTTCGCGGATGCCGAGCAACCAGCCGTGGTAGACGCCCCGCCGCATGATCCGGCGCAACACGTACTCGCGCCCGGTCTTCTCGGGGAAGACGCCGTCCGCGATCAAGAATGCCGCCGCTCGCGCGTGGTCGGCGATCGCTCGCAGCGAAACCGAATGCCCGACGTAGTCGCTGGCCTCGAACGTCTTGCCCGACAGTGACGACGCGCGATCGATCAGCGGCCGCAGCAAATCAGTCTCGTAGTTCGACCGCACGCCCTGCAGCACCGCGCACAGGCGCTCCAAGCCCATGCCGGTGTCGACGGACGGCTTCGGCAGCGGCTGCCGGTTGCCGGGCGCGAGCTGTTCGAACTGCATGAAGACCAGGTTCCAGATCTCCACCCAGCGATCGCAGTCGCAGGCCGGTCCCTGGCAGGCGCGGCCGGCCGCCACCTCGGCGCACGGGATGTCGTCGCCCTGATGATAGTGAATCTCGCTGCACGGGCCGCAGGGTCCGGTCTCGCCCATGGCCCAGAAGTTGTCCTTGTCGCCCAGGCCGACCACGCGGTCATCGCCGACGCCGGCGATTTTTTTCCAGAGCTGCCGGGCCTCGTCGTCGGAGTAATGAACGGTGTAGATGAGGCGCTTGGCGTCGATGGCGTAGACGCCGGTCAAAAGCTGGTGAGCGAAGGCGATGGCGTCGGCCTTGAAGTAGTCGCCGAAGGAAAAATTGCCCAGCATCTCGAAGAAGGTGTGGTGGCGCGCGGTGCGGCCGACGTTTTCCAGGTCGTTGTGCTTGCCGCCGGCGCGCACGCATTTTTGCGAGCTGGTGGCCCGCACGTAAGGCAGCTTGGCCTGGCCGGTGAAGACGTCCTTGAACTGGTTCATGCCGGCGTTGGTGAACAGCAACGTCGGATCGTTCATCGGCACCAGCGACGAGCTGCCCACCTCTGCGTGACCTTTCAAGCGAAAATAGTCGAGGAACTGGCGGCGAACGGCGTCGGACAGACGGCTTTCCGGCTTTTCTAAAGGCGTCGACATGAAACAGCTAGACTAGTCGGCTGCGCGCTTCTCCTCAACACTTGCAGGGAGAATTCAGCGCTTGAATCGATCAATCTGAAAGCCGCCCGGCGGCTCCATCAAGCTGCCGTCGTCGACATCCAGATCGGCGTCGGCGACCTCGCTGGCGTCGGACGGGTTCTCGATGGTGCTGCCGCCCTTGCTGACGCCGCGGAAGAACAGCGCGAAGTCGTCGGGATTGGTGGCGTGGGCCAGCGCCTCTTCGTAGGTGATGGTGTTGCTGCGCACCAGATCGGTCAGCGATTGATCGAAGCTGATCATGCCGTAGGGATCTTTTCCGGTGGCGATGGCTTCGTTGATTTCGCGCGTGCGCTTGGGATCGGCGATGAGCTCGCGCACGCGCGCGGTGCCGACCAGGATCTCCACCGCCGGCACCATGCCTTTGCCGTCGGCGCGCGGAACCAGGCGCTGCGAGATGACGCCTTTGATGATGCCCGCCAGCTGCAACCGCGCCTGTGCCTGCTGGTGGGGCGGATAAACCGAGACGATGCGGTTGACGGTTTCAACCGCGTCCAACGTGTGCAGGGTCGACAACAACAAGTGACCGGTCTCCGCCGCCAGCATGGCGATCTCGATGGTCTCGAGATCGCGCATCTCGCCGACCAGGATGACGTCGGGGTCCTGGCGCAACGCCGCGCGCAGGGCCTTGGAGAAGCTCACGGTGTCGAAACCGATCTCGCGCTGGTTGATGACGCTGCGCCGATCTTTGAAGGCGTATTCGACCGGATCCTCGACGGTGAGAATGTGGCAGGCGCGGCGCGAGTTGATGTAGTCCACCATCGCCGCCAGGGTGGTCGACTTGCCCGAGCCGGTCACGCCGGTGACCAGCACCATCCCGCGTTCGGAGTCAGCCAGCGCCAGCACGGCGGCGGGAAGGTTCAATTTCTCGAACGGCGGCACGTCGGGCGGGATGAGGCGCATGACCATGCCAACCGCGCCGCGCTGCTGGAAGACGTTCACCCGGTAGCGCACGCCGTCGCTGGTGGCGTAGGCGAGATCGACGTCCCAGGTGCGTTCGAACAGATCGCGCTGGCGATCGTTCATGATCCCGAGGGCGAAGTTCTGCACCACCTCGCGGGTCAGTGGCGGCACGTCCCGCACGGTGCGCAAGTCGCCCTTGATGCGGAACACCGGTGGCAGACCGGCCTTGAGGTGCACGTCCGACGCGCCTAGCTGACGCGCGGCCTGCAGAACGCGGTCGAAAATCGAGTTGCCGGGCACGATCCCGTCACGATTGTATCAGCGCCGGCGCTGGTCCGAAAGGCCGCGCCCGATGGCGGGAATCTCGCGCCGCTGGCGGAATCGGAGTAGGTTTGTCGACGGTGGCCACCGAATCTATGCAGCAGCCGGGTGGAGGCTCGTCGTCAAGGAATGAATCGGCGGGATCCGCCACCCGCCCGGCCGCGGCCGGACAGGAGGTCCTGGTCGTCGACTGCGACGAGACGGTCCTGCGCGGGCTGGAGAAGCTGCTGACGCGGGCCGGCCTCATCGTCACCAGCACGACGGACCCGGTGCGGGCGCGCGATCAACTGCTGAACAAGTTCTTCGCCGTCGCGCTGCTGGACATCGACACGCCCACGCCGGGCGGCGGCCTGGAGCTGCTGCAGTTCTCGCGCGATAAGTCGTCGCTGACCGCGGTGGTGATGATGAGTGGGCGCAAGACCTTTGATCTGGCGGTGAAGGCGTTCCGTGGCGGCGCCATCGACATGGTGTTGAAAGAGCCCGACGTGGTGCCGTACCTGCGCGAGCGGGTGCTGGACGCGGCGACGGAGCTGCAGTCGACCAGCGAGCGCAACACGCTGCTGGAAGAGGTGGCGGAGAGCCACGAGGATTTCCTGCGCAAGATGCGCGAGCTGTCCCGCCAGCTGCTGGACATGGAGGACAAGATCCTCGGCCGCGTGCAGCCGGGCGAGGGGGAGGGCGACGAGCGCGGCGAGAAGGTGGGGATGAACGTCGTGCTGGTCGACGACGATCCGGGCGCCGTGCCGCAGTTACAGGACGTGCTGCCGCTGAAAGACGGCTGGCGGTTTCGGCCGGCGCTGACCGGCGGCGAGGCGCTGGATATGGTTTCGCAGTCGCGCCCGCACATCGTTTTGGTCAAGGAACAGCTGCCTGACTTGCCGGGATCGATGGTGGTGAAGTCGGTGAAGTCGGCGGCGCCCGACGCCGTCACGCTGCTGTACACGCCGCCCGGTCGGGGCGCGCTGTCGGGCGACCTGAAGATGGTCGAGGGCAGCCGGATCATGAATTTGATCCCCAAGTACTCCGACTTCCGGCAGCTGGTGGCGCCGCTGGAGGAGATCCGCGAGGCCCTGCGCCAGAAGACGCGCGAACGGCGCTATCTGCAGGCGTTCCGGCAGAGCAACTTCGAATTTTTGCAGCGGTACAACGCGCTCAAGCAGCGACTCAGCGCCGAGCTGGCCAAGCGGAAAAAATAGCCTTCGCGTCGGGCGGAGCCGCTCAGTCGGCTTCGAGCGCGGCGATATAGGGCAGGTTGCGGTAAAGCTGGGCGGCGTCCAGGCCGTAGCCGACCACGAAGGCCTCGGGCGCCTCGAAGCCTACGAAGTCCACCTTCAACGCCGGCTGGGCGAAGGTCGGCTTGGACATCAGCACACACGTGTGAACGCTGGCCGGCCCGCGCGCCGCCAGCAGCTCCAGGAGGTACCGCAATGTCAGGCCGGTATCGGCGATGTCTTCCACCAGCAGGACGTGCCGCCCGGCGATGGGCGCCGACAGATCGCTGGTGATTTCCACGACGCCCGACGAGACGGTGGCGTCGCCGTAGCTGCGCACGCCCAGGAAATCGCAGGTCATCGGGCGGGGGATGGCGCGCACCAGGTCGGCCATGAAGATGAAGGCACCCCGCAGGACACCCACCACGGTCAGCGGGCCGGGAGGGAGGCGGGCGTCAATTTCCTGGGCCAGCTCGGCGACCCGGCGGGCGATGGCGGCGGCGGGGATCAGTTCGGTCGTCTTGGCCACCGCCTGACGGTGCCCGATTCGCCAGATTCGTTCAAGCAAAGGAACCTGGCAGACGATCCAGTTGTCACTAACAATCGATGGGATCCATGCGCGTTCGTCTTGAGGTGGCTTCGGCGTTTTCTCCCCGGGCGGCGCTGGTCGCGCTCTTGGCGGCCGCGTCGGCGTGCGCCACCACGCATGGAACGGCGACCCCGGCGACCGTCCCGGCCCCGGTGACGTACGAGATGGAGCCGTTGAAAATCACCGCCGTCAAAGGACCGGACGGGCAACATCTGGAATCCTTCGACGCCACCGAGCTGTTCGAGCAGGCGGGTGCCGAACTGTCGGAAAAGCGCTTCGACGATGCCATCAAGACCTACGATCGGCTGCTGAAAGAGTTCGACGACCCTCGGTACAAGAAGGCGGCGCTTTACAACACCGGCTTGGCCTTGCAGGGCAAGAAGGATTGGGCGGCAGCCATCGAGCGCTTTCGGATCTTGATCGATCAATATCCCGACACCGACGACGCCAAGGACGCGCTTTATCAGACCGGGGCTTCGTACGCCGAGATGGAGAACTGGCCGACTTCGGCGGTGATTTTCGCGGAGATTTTGCAGCGCAAGGATCTGAACGCCGACGATCGCATCGAAGCCTTGGGCCGGCGCGGGTTCGCCCAGTTCAAGCTGAAGGATCTGGACACCGCCGAGCGGACCTTCCGATCGGCGCTGGCGTATTTCACCCAGATCGAAAAGGACCAGCGGCTGCAGACCGATTTCTACCTGGGCCTGTGCAAATACCACCTGGGCCAGATCCCGCACGAACGGTTCCGGGCGGCGCCGCTGCGCTTGCCGGAACGGCAGATGAACATCGACCTCGACGAGAAGGCGCGGCTGCTCTTGACCGCCCAGCGCCAGTACATCGAGACCATCAAGCTGGGCAACCCGCAGTGGGCGTCGGCAGCCGGCTACCAGGTCGGATCTTTGTATGAAGAGCTGTACGACGCGTTCATCCACGCGCCCATCCCACCCGAGATGCTGGGCGCCGCCAACGTCGAGAAGCGCGACGTCTACTTCGATGAGCTGCGCAAGAAGATCCGCATCCTCCTGGAGAAGTCGGCCAAGTGGACCGAGCAGAATCTCCTGATGATCGAGCGCCTGGGCATCGACAACGAGTGGCGCGACAAATCGAAGCTGGCGTTCGCCAAGCTGCAGAAGTTGCTGGATCCGAACACGCTGCTGCATCCAGGAGAAGAAGGTCCCGAGGCGCCGCCAGCAACGACGCCGGGCCCGGGTCCCGCCACGCCGGTTCCACCGACGTCGCGTCCGCCGGCCACCGGGCCAGGCGAGGCGGCGCCGCCGACCATCCGCGAACCCAATCAGCCTCCGCGGGCACCCGCTTTTCAGCGCCAGATCTTGTAGACTGCCGGCCGGTTAGCGCGTCGCAGCGACGGGCCTGGGTTCGGCTCTTGGCAAGAAGCCGGCCATCGGCGTATCACCGGGGGCAAATGGGCTTGACACCAGGGCGCCCTCGGACTATACGTTCGCGCTCTGCGCGCGCCGGGGGATACCTATGCCGACGCGTTCAGGTCTCCAAAGTCATCAAAATCACAAGACAACATCAGAGGACATCAAGGACTGCATGGAGGGACGGGTGCTGGCGTAGCTCAATGGTAGAGCAGCTGATTTGTAATCAGCAGGTTGCGGGTTCGAGTCCCATCGCCAGCTCCGGGACAGGGAGGACGTTTCGAGAAATCACTGACGAACAACGGGATGCCAGCGGCACATATCGACGGCCTCTCTCAACGACTCGGACGGGTTCCCGAGTGGCCAAAGGGAACAGACTGTAAATCTGTCGGCATTTGTCTTCGAAGGTTCGAATCCTTCCCCGTCCACCCAGCGCATTCGTTTTGCCAACAATCAAGCAGCAAGCAGCCAAGAGGAGAGTGACGAATAAATGCGGGAGTAGCTCAGTTGGTAGAGCTCCAGCCTTCCAAGCTGGACGTCGCGGGTTCGAGACCCGTCTCCCGCTCTGAGAAGAGACACCGCTCGTGAACAGACGAAGTCGAAATAGGGCGTTGCCCACGTAGCTCAGTTGGTAGAGCACGTCCTTGGTAAGGACGAGGTCACCCGTTCAATCCGGGTCGTGGGCTCGACACGGTTTGGAAGCCGGGCAAGTAAAGACAGAGTAAAAGGCAAAAGGAACGAGGGACAATCCGATGGCCAAAGAAAAATTCGTTCGGAACAAACCGCACCTGAACATCGGGACGATCGGACACGTCGACCACGGGAAGACGACGCTGACGGCGGCGATCACCAAGGTGCTGGCGAAGAAGGGCGGGGCGAAGTTCCTGGCGTAC
>DATATI010000042.1 GCA_036268875.1 Polyangia bacterium
GCATGTGGTTGGTGCGGGCCTCGCCGGGCTCGCGGCGGCGATCGCACTCGCCGATGCCGGCCGCTGCGTCATTCTGTATGAGGCTGCCCCTCACGCCGGCGGACGTTGCCGTTCCTATTTTGATGCCGAACTCGGGTGCCGAATCGACAACGGTAACCATCTCCTTTTGGCCGGAAACCGGGCGGCGCTCGATTATCTAGATCGGATCGGCGCGGGCGGTTCTCTCGATGGGCCCGCCGAGGCTGTCTTTCCGTTTGTCGACGCCGTGACCGGGGAGCGCTGGACGGTGCGGCCGAATAGCGGCGCTCTGCCCTGGTGGGTTTTGTCCGCCAAAAGCCGGGTTCCGCACACGCGAGCGCGTGACTACCTCGCCGCATTGGCGCTGCGGCGGGCGGATCCGTCAGCCACAATCGCCGCCGTGCTCGATCCCCGGCAAAGGCTGTTTCGCCAGCTATGGGAGCCGCTCGCCGTCGCCGCTTTGAATACGGGCGCCGAGCAGGGATCAGCCGCACTCTTCTGGCGCATGCTCGCCGAGACGCTCGGGCGGGGCGGCGCGGCGTGCCGCCCGATGCTTCCTCGCGTCGGCCTCTCGGAAAGTTTCGTCGAGCCGGCACTCGCCCGCTTACGCGCCAAAGGCGCGGAAATCCGCTTCGGCGCGCGTGTGAGGACGCTGGCCTTTGGCCCCGACAGGGTTTCTGATCTCGATTTCGAAACGGCTTCGATCGCGCTCGACCACGCGGATGGCGTAATCCTTGCCGTACCCGCCGCGATTGCCGCCCGCCTTGTTCCGGGGCTCACCGTTCCCGACCGGCATTCGCCCATCGTCAACGCACATTTCCGCTGCGCTCCCCCAGCCGGTGCGCCTTTTTTTGTGGGCGTGATCGGCGGCGCCGCGGAATGGATCTTTCGCAAGCGCGGAGTGTTATCGGTGACGGTCAGCGCTGCTGACCGATTCGTCGAGCGCCCTGCACCGGAGCTGCGTGACCTCTTCTGGCGCGATGTCGCAGTCGCCTATGACCTTCCGTCGTATCCAGTTCCGCCGGCGCGGATCGTCAAAGAGCGCCGGGCAACGTTTCTGGCGAGCCCCGAGCAGCTGCAGCGCCGCCCTCAACAAACGACGGCATGGAGGAACCTTCTACTTGCCGGCGATTATGTCGATACGGGCTTGCCTGCAACGATCGAAGGCGCTATTCGCTCCGGCTTTGCTGCGGCCGGCCTCGCAACCGATTGTCGGCTTCAGGCGTTTGCTCAAACTGTTGCGAGCGGTGGCGTGGGCCCCCGCAGACTAGCCACGGAAATTGAACAAGAACGACACCGCGCCCTTCCATGAATGATGTAAACACAAAAGAAGTGGCGACCCTGCGTCACCGCGTCGACGCGGCGCGCCTCGACGAGGCGATCACGCGAGCCAGCGAATCGCTGGTCGCCTTGCAGCACCCCGACGGACATTGGGTCTTCGAGCTGGAGGCCGACGTGACGATCCCGTCCGAATTCATCCTGCTCCAGCATTATTTCGGCCGTATAGAGCCGGAACTGCAAGCGCGGATCGCCGGGTATGTTCGCGCGACCCAAGGTGTGGACGGCGGCTGGCCTCTGTTTCACGGGGGCGCTCTCGACATCAGCGCATCGGTAAAGGCTTATTTCGCATTGAAGGCGGCCGGGGACCCGGTCGACGCGCCGCATATGAAGCGGGCTCGGGCGGCTATCCTGGCGGGCGGCGGGGCGCGGCGCTGCAACGTGTTCACGCGCATCTTGCTCGCGCTGTTCGGCGAGGTTCCATGGCGCGCGGTCCCGGTTATGCCTGTCGAGATCATGCTGCTTCCGAACTGGTCTCCCTTTCACATCGCCAAAGTGTCCTACTGGTCACGCACTGTTCTCGTACCGCTGCTCGTCCTGATGGCACTGCGGCCGCAGGCTCGAAACCCGCTCGGTATTACCGTCGGCGAGCTTTTTCTAGAGCCGCCGGAGGCGGTGCGGGATTGGATCGGCGGTCCGACCTCCTCGCCGCTCTCGGTGGCTTTCGGCATGCTAGATCGGTTGTTGCGGGTCGCCGAGCCGTTCTTTCCGGCGGATGCGCGACGGCGGGCGATCGACAAAGCCGTCACCTTTGTCACCGAGCGCCTCAATGGCGAAGACGGCCTTGGGGGCATTTTTCCGGCGATGGCCAACGCCGCGATGATGTTCGATTGTTTGGGCTACGACCGCGATCACCCCGGCTACGCGTCGGCTCTGGCCTCGCTGCGCAAGCTGCTGGTGCTCGACGGCGAGCGCAGCTACTGCCAACCCTGCTTGTCCCCGGTGTGGGACACGGCCCTTGCCGGCCATGCCCTGATGGAGGTCGAAGACATCCGCCTGGAAGTAACGATAAGGCGGGCGCTCGACTGGCTCGAGACAAAGCAGGTGCTCGAAGTCGCCGGCGATTGGGCGTCAGCGCGCCCCGGGCTGCGGCCCGGCGGGTGGGCATTCCAGTTCGAGAACCCCTACTACCCCGATCTCGATGACACGGCGGCGGTGGCTCTCGCCCTCGACCGGTTCGGCTCGGCGCGTTATCGGGTGGCGATCGACCGGGCGGCCGAATGGGTCATCGGCATGCAAAGCCGTGGCGGCGGATGGGGATCCTTCGACGCGGACAATACTCATTTTTATCTGAACCACATCCCGTTCGCTGACCACGGCGCGCTGCTGGACCCCCCGACGGCGGATGTCAGCGGGCGCTGCCTGAGCTTCCTGACCCAAATCGGCTATGGGCCCGACCATCCGGCGGTAGCTGCGGCAATAGAGTATCTGCGAGCCGAGCAGGAACCCGACGGCAGCTGGTTCGGCCGGTGGGGAACGAACTATATCTATGGGACTTGGTCGGTGCTCACCGCCCTGAACAGCGCCGGTATCCTGGCGGATTCCCCGGAGATGCGGCGCGCCGTCGACTGGCTCGTCGCTCGCCAGCACAAGGACGGGGGCTGGGGGGAAGGCAGCGAATCCTACTGGCCCGGGGCACCACGCGGCGATTCGCCCTACAGTACTTCGTCGCAGACTGCCTGGGCGCTGCTCGCTTTGATGGCGGCCGGAGAGGTTGGCCATCCGGCGGTCGCTCGCGGGATCGCATATTTGGTCGACAGCCAAGACCAGGACGGCAACTGGGACGAGCCCTGGTATACGGCGGTCGGTTTCCCGCGGGTTTTCTACCTGCGTTATCACGGCTACCGCGCCTTCTTCCCGCTCTGGGCCCTTGCCCGGTTTCGCCGTTTGTCGCGGGGCAACTCGC